>CACYDC010000184.1 GCA_902773025.1 uncultured Ruminococcus sp. | reverse complement strand
CTATGCTCATGGGATTCGGATGTAACGCATGCGGAATAACGGGCTGCAGAATAATAGAAAACCGAAAAGAAAGAAATATCGCTATACTCACAAACAATTTTTCACCGTGTAATGGACGATTTCCCACAATGATTGCGATAATAACCATTTTTTTCACTGGAGCATTTCCTATTGCAATACAATCAGCTGTCAGCACTATTATTCTAATCGGTGTAATATTATTAAGTATCATTGTAAGTCTTGCAGTATCTAAAATACTGTCAAAACTGATGGTATCAGAAAAAGACACACCCTTTTTTCTGGAGCTTCCTCCATACAGATTACCACAAATCAGAAAAACACTTGTACGTTCTATATCAGACAGAATAATCTTCGTTCTCGGCAGAGCAGCAGCAGTAGCAGTTCCTGCAGGAGCGGTGATCTGGATAATGGCTAATCTGAAAACGGGAAACCATTCGATTTTATCGGCTTTTACAGGAATTCTTGAAAAACCGGCAGAAATAATGGGACTTGACGGAGCAATTCTTGCAGGTTTTCTGCTTGGGTTTCCGGCAAATGAAATAGTATTGCCTATAATATTGATGATCTATCTTGGAAACGGAAGCCTGACTGAATACGGAAATCTTACTCAACTGCATGATATTCTTATCAGTAATGGTTGGAATACCAAGACTGCCGTATGCACTCTGATATTTACAATCATGCATTTTCCATGTTCAACCTCATGTCTGACAGTAAAAAAAGAAACAGGCAGTATTAAATTAATGTTGCTTGCGTATATGATCCCAACTGTCTGCGGTATTATTCTTTGTGTGATTATAAATACTTTTTTAAGCATATTTATATAAACTTAAGATTTACCGATAGAAAAATTAAATGATTCTGTTATATTCGTACAATATTCGTACAAAAATATGGTTTTTACTTGACATTAAGTGGTTTATGTTATATTATTTAGAAAAAAAATAAGGAGATTTATTATGAAAAAATCTGTTAAAACCATTGCATTGATTTGTGCTCTTGCAGCTGTTGTTTTCTCTGCTTCTGCGTGCCAGTCAAAAGCGCCTGATAATCAGAGCAACGCTAATAATACTTCTGCTGTGAGCAACGCAAATAATTCTCAGCAATCCGATAATTCACAGCCTGATAACTCAGCTGAATCCAAGGACGCTTCAACAGGAGCTTCTGAAACAACAGAGTCATCTGCTGAACAATCAAGCCAGACAGAAGAATCTTCTGCAGAACCGTCTACAGAGCTGTCTGAGGTTTCTCCGGCAGAAATCTCAACTGAGAATTCTGAAGTATCTCCGGTTGAATCACTTCCAGAAATATCAATTCCTGAGGTATCTTCTTCATCTTCAAGCGATACTCTCAGAAAGTTCCTTACTCCTGATAATATAGCTGCAATTGAAAAATCATATTCAAATGATGTTATGAATGTAACTGTTGAGGTTGAAGATAATAATCGTCTGGTTATGAAATTTACATTGAAATCTCAGCTTGATATTACAGACGCAATGCTGAGTCAGCTCGAAAACAGTATCAATCAGAACACAATGTCTTCTGCCATCGATTCAATCGAAAAAGGCGCAGGCGTATCCGGTATTACACTTTCCGTAAGATTCTTTAACGCAGACGGCTCTCTCATATTTGAAAAGGATTTCGTTAATACTTCTTCGACTGAAACTTCAACTTCCGGCTCAGATACAACTCAGTCTTTCCCTGATATACAGATCGGACAGTATAAATCATTGGATGAATTCTTTGCTAACCCTGAGATAAAAGCTGCTTTTGATAGTCAAGCTAAACAATACTCAAACAGTCTGCTGGATACTTATTTCACTGTTGAAAACGGTAGTCAGTTTGTATATAATTTCAAGTATAAATCACAGGCACCTGCTACTGATTCAGACAAAAAGTATTTAGATACTTCACTTGAGAGTAATAAGGCTTCTTACAATCAGATTGCTAATTTACTGCAGACGTATATAGTTGATAATAGTATTACAGTTGTTGTAAGATATATAAATGCTGATAATACTGTTATTATAGAAAAACAATTCAATGGAAATTAATTGAATAACCATTAAATTCTAAGGTGAGGAATGCATATGTCTTTTACATAAATGACAGCATTTCTCACCGTTTTTTTAATCTGAAATAAACAAATTATTATTTATTATTTTATATTGAAATTGATATCAAAATAAGTTAAAATTAACTAAAGAAAACCGCATAATGTACTGAAATATTATGTTTGTGGTTATAAATCTTATCGGAGTGATCACATGATAGCAATAATTGATTATGGCGCAGGAAATCTGCAAAGTGTTGTTAAAGCATTTAACTTCATCGGCGCAGATTGTGTTGTTACAAATGAAAAAAACATAATCCTTGGTGCCGACGGAGCTGTTCTGCCGGGTGTAGGTTCGTTCGGTGATGCAATGGATTGTATGAAAAAAAGCGAAACCGTACAGGCTGTAAAAGAGTATATCGATACCGGCAAACCTTTGCTTGGCATATGTCTGGGGCTTCAGCTTCTTTTTGGAAAAAGTGAAGAAAGCCCCCAGTGTGCCGGACTTGATCTTCTGCCCGGAAAAATTAAAAGAATTCCTAATGATAACGGTAGTTTGAAAATTCCTCATATGGGATGGAATTCACTGGATATAAAAAAACATGACGGTCTGTTTAAAGGCATAAATGGCAATCCCTATGTTTATTTTGTTCATTCATATTACCTTGATGCAGATGATAAGAATATTGTCAGTTCGTGTACCACTTATGGAACTGTGATTGACGCTTCTGTTCAGTATAAAAACATCTACGCAACTCAGTTTCATCCGGAAAAAAGCGGTAATATCGGACTTCAGATTCTTAATAATTTTGTTGAAATAACCGGGGGTAATTAATTATGTATGCCAAAAGAATAATACCATGCCTTGACGTCAAGGACGGCAGAGTGGTCAAGGGTACAAGCTTTGTTAATCTTCGTGATGCCGGGGATCCGGTGGAATGTGCACGCTTATACGATAAAGAGGGCGCAGACGAGCTTGTATTGCTCGATATTACTGCTTCAAGTGACGCAAGAAGCATTATTGTTGACATTGTACGCAGAGTAGCTGACTGTGTATTCATCCCCTTCACAGTCGGGGGCGGAATACGAACAGTCGATGACTTTACAGCAATTCTTAGAGCAGGAGCGGATAAGGTTTCTGTAAATTCAGCTGCTGTACACAGACCTGATATCATAAATGAAGCAGCATATAAATTCGGAAGTCAATGTGTGGTTACCGCTATAGATGCTAAAAGACGCAGCAACAACAGCGGGTGGGATGTCTACATAAACGGCGGAAGAATCAATATGGAAATGGATGCTGTAAAATGGGCTGTTGAAGCTGAAAAAAGAGGCGCAGGAGAAATTCTTCTTACAAGCATGGATTGTGATGGTGTAAAAAACGGTTATGATCTTGAATTAACAAGAGCTGTGTCAGAAAATGTCGGTATTCCTGTAATAGCCTCCGGCGGAGCAGGAAAACTTGAACATTTCTACGATGCATTCACCGATGGAAAAGCAGATGCAGTACTTGCTGCTTCACTGTTTCATTTCGGAGAAATATCTATAGGTGAATTGAAGGAGTATCTTGATCAAAAAAACATTCCTGTCAGGAAGGAGTAAGTGTAAAAATTCAGCAAGTTTGAAAACAGATCACCCGGATAAACTGTAAAGTGTTTTTATGTATATAATCAGTTGCTGTAAAGCAATATAATTAACATTGCCTATCATTTAAAACTGCATTTTTTTAATAACTCATATTATATATATTGACTTTGATTTGTGCATGGAGGTAATATCGTGAATTTTAAAGCAATTAAACCCGAAGAACTGAATGTAAACTTTTTTGACGCTATAAATCACCAATGGATGCTTATAACCGCCGGAAATGATGAAAAAATCAATACTATGACTGCAAGTTGGGGCGGTATGGGAATTCTGTGGAATAAAAACGTAAGCTATGTTTTTATCAGAGATTCAAGATATACGCTTGAATTAGTCGATAATAACGATTATTACAGTCTTTCTTTTTTTGGCGAAAAAATGAGAAAGGAACTTGCTTTCTGCGGCAGGAATTCCGGAAGAAATACCGATAAAATCAGCCAAACAGGTCTTTCCCCTGTTTTTGATGCCGAGGCCCCTTATTTTGAACAGGCTGAGCTCGTTATCATTTGTAAAAAGCTTTACAAACAGAAGCTTGATCCTGGATGTTTTATTGAAAAGAATCTTATTGAAAAATTTTATTCCGATAATGATTGGCATGAATTCTTTGTTGGTGAAATTGTTCAGGTATTAAAGAAGGTATAATGATTATGAGATCTGTTTTGATCACGGGTTCTTCACGAGGAATCGGCGCTCGTACTGCACGTGCATTTGCTGAGGCCGGATATCGTGTTTTTATCAATTATTATAATTCAGCCGATAATGCTCAGAAACTTCTCAGTGAATTGCGCAAATTAACTGATGCCGACTGTTTCAGAGCTGATGTTTCTGATTCGGTTCAGGTATCAGAAATGTTCCGTCAGATAGAAAAGATTTGCGGAGGTATTGATGTACTCGTGAATAATGCCGGAATTGCTCAGACTAAGCTTTTTACTGAACTATCTGATCAGGATTGGAACAGAATGATAGCTGTAAATCTTAACAGCGCATTCTTTTGTTGCAGGGCTGCGTTACCGTATATGATAAGACAACATAGTGGCAGAATTATTAATGTTTCTTCAATGTGGGGACAGGTCGGCGGCTCCTGCGAGGTACATTATTCCGCTGCAAAAGCAGGTATTATAGGACTTACTAAAGGTCTTGCAATGGAAGAAGGTCCAAGCGGGATTACTGTCAACTGTGTTGCTCCCGGACTTATCAGTACCGATATGACTGCCGGTCTGTCTGCTCAGGATATCAATGCATTATGTGAGGATACTCCTGTTGGTACTGCGGGTACTCCCGATGATATTGCAAGAACAGTTCTCTTTTTGGCTGATGAAAAGGCTTCATTCATTACCGGACAGGTCATTGGTGTCAATGGTGGTTTCGTAATGTAATTTACTATATAATTTTTAAAAAACGCTTACGGATTATTT
>CACYDC010000183.1 GCA_902773025.1 uncultured Ruminococcus sp. | reverse complement strand
GAAAATACAAGTGACACCTTGCTCCGTATTTCTTTATCCTTCAGAAGTTCAGCTGTTTTTATCAGCGCAGCACATCCGCTGCGATTATCAAGCGCAGCTGCCGCCGCAGTATTTCCAAGCATTTCTCTGTATCTGCTTTTCAGTATGACAGTATCACCCTGTGATACATATTTTTTTACCTCCTCGGCAGACAGTCCCGTATCGATCCATATCTTATCACGTGTCATATCCTTCTCTTCTTTTGTCAGATGAGGAGGCAATGCACATACGATTCCCGTAAGCTCCTGCTTACCCTTTACGGTTACGGCGCTTGTCGGAAGCTCCCGCAGATCTATTCCACCTACCGGTTCGGCTTTTATAAAGCCTTCATCATCTATATATGTTACAACAAGACCTATCCTGTCGATATGTGCATCAAGCATGATATGATACTCTGAATCGGGATCCCCCGCTGTCGCTACTACTGTACCTGTCGGTAGCTGTTTTATATCGCTGACATTATCTCCCAAAAGCTCCCTGACTGTTTCAAACATTTCGTTTTCTCTGCCTGATACCCCAAAATCGCAGCATAGTCTTTTAAGTATATCCTTTGTTTCCAATTTTGATCTCCTTTAACTATTTTGATCATTTCAGTTCATTTACAATACGTTTGAAATGCAGACCTTTTTCAGCAAAATTCTTATACATATCAAAGCTTGCACTTGCAGGTGACATTGCTACGATATCTCCGCTGACTGCATTGCTTCTTGCTGCTGCTACAGCTTCTTCCATATTATTTACCCTGATTATTACAGGATTTCCGTCTTTATATGATTCAGCAGCTTTCGTTGCAGCCTCGATCTTATCCGCCGTTGCGCCAAACAATATAAGCACCTTTACAGTTTCGGGAACAACCTTGCCCATATCATCATATGGAATATGTTTATCATAGCCGCCTGCGATCAGAATAATCTTTTGATCAAACAGCGAAAGCATACCCTTAACAGTTCTTGTCGGACTTGTACCGATAGCATCATTGTAATATTTTACGCCATCAAGTATTCTTACAAGCTCTGCACGGTGTTCGACTCCACCAAAATTTTCAGCAACACTTTTAATCGTCTGTACATCTGCAAGACCCCATACTGCGCTGATCGCAGCAAGATAGTTTTCTATATTATGAAGTCCTGGAATCCTGATATCAGCTGAATCCATTATAACGGTTTCCTTACCGTATTCATTCATTACAATCGTTCCGTCAGCTCTGAGATACGCACCGTTTTCTACGTTGTTTTTTCTAGAGAAAAGATATGTTCTTCCTCTTACTTCTTCCTTAAATGAATACGAAATCTCATTATCGAGATTAAGCACAGCTCTGCCGAAAGCATTCTGATGAAGAACAATATTCTTCTTTGAATCAATGTATTCCTGCATATCCTTATGGATATCAAGATGATTGGGCGCAAGATTTGTTACCACAGCAATATCCGGACTTTTCCTCATTGATATAAGCTGAAAGCTTGACAGTTCGACAACTGCTATATCTTCCGGAGTTACGCTTTCAATTTCAGGAAGCAGCGGCTTTCCGATATTACCGCCGAGATGCACATTATATCCTTGCGCTTTAAGTATTTCTGAAATAATAGTTGTTGTTGTCGTTTTTCCGTCACTGCCTGTTACAGCAATAATTCTGCACGGGCATAGATCAAAAAATACCTCCATTTCACTGGTTACAACCGCACCCTTTTTTCTTGCCTGCGCAAGTTCCGGCATATCGAATTTCATACCCGGAGTGCGGAAAATAATATCGGCATCCAGATCTTTCAGATAGTTTTCTCCCAAACGCAGCTGAGCACCATACTGACCGGCAATCTCTGCATTTTCTCCCAAAGCCTCGCGATCTCTTTTATCGCAGGCCAACACATTTGCCCCATATTTCTTAAAAAGTCTGATCAGCGGAAGGTTACTTCCACCGATACCGCAGAAGGCAACTGTTTTACCTTTTACATTATTAAAAAATGCTGTTATTTTATGATCCATATTTATACCTCATTTCTATGCCTGTCACCCCGGTACACTTTAATGCTGATCCATCAATTTGACGTTAAAACAAAGCGAAACGGTGTAGAAAAGCAATTATTTATATAAATTTCAGTCAGAGTATCTGGAGGTTATTCCTAAATACTCCTCAAGTGTCTGTCCACTGCTGTACAGCTTACCGGCAAGTTCTTTGCCAAGATAGCGGATATGCCAGCTTTCATACATATAACCTGTAATATCCTCCTTTCCTTCCGGATATCTGATAATAAATCCATATTTATGACAGTTTTTTGCAAGCCACTTTGCTTCCGGTGAAAACGCAAAATAATACGAAACACTGTTAATATCCATTGCAAGTCCTGTCTGATGCTCAGAATGACCCGGACGCGCAGATGATCTGTCTGCGACCTTCTGACCATTCTTGTAACAGGAATTGCTGTATATTGACGACTGAAGCTCATAGCTTCTGAATCCTGACACAATATATAGCTGTATGCCTTCATTTGCCGCATCCGCAGACATTCTGTTAAACGCTTCAAGCGCTTCCGGCTGTAAGCCGTTTCCGTACCATGACGGAAGAGAATACGTTTTATTGGCAACCAAAACTCCCTTGACATAGGTTACACCGTTTATTACCTTAATATCAGGCTCCTTTTTAACAACCACCCTACAATACGAAGTCATGCCGTTATATGTTTTTACCCTGACATTTTCCGTGCCTTCAGATAATGCTGTGATCTCACACTCATTATCGTTGACCTTCATCTTCAATATATTCTTTTTATCAGTGTAAAAATGTTTATCAAGACAACCGCTGCCTTCGGGAAAAACTGCTTTTATAACAGATTTATCTCCTACGTTAAGCTCAATATAACATCTGTCAGTCACTACTCTCGCCGGCGCTTTCTTTACGGTAATTCTACAGCTTGCCTCTTTGCCGTTGTAAAGCTTTACGGTTACCCATGCTGTCCCTTCTTTAACAGCTTTAAATTTACCTGTCCAACTTGTCTTTGTCATCTTTACTATGCCACTGTTACTTGTACGGAATGTGCGCGATGCAGCTGCCGTTCCATCAGGTATTATTGAATTCAGTTCGTAATTTTCTCCGACTCCAAGTGTAATAGCTGCAGTTTTTATCCGTACAGCTTTCGGTGCTTTCTTTACCGTTACCTTACAGCTCGCTTCTTTTCCGTTGTAAAGCTTTACGGTTACCCATGCTGTCCCTTCTTTAACAGCTTTGAACTTACCTGTCCAATTCGTTTTTGTCATCTTTACAATACTACTGTCACTTGTACGAAATGTACGCACTGCCGCTGCTGTACCGTCCGGAACTATCGAAGTGAGCTCATATCTTTCACCAACTCCAACTGTTATCGCTGTCTTAGATAACCGCACTGTCTTAGGTGATTCCTTTACAGTGATTCTGCATGACCTCTCTATACCATTTTTACTCTTTGCGGTGATCTGCGCAGTACCTGTTCCCACAGCTTTGGTTCTACCGTTTTTATCTACAGCAATAGTTTTAGGCGCAGAACTGCTCCAACTGACATCCTGATCAGCTAAAAGCGTGAAGTTTTCGCCTTTACCGAGCGTGATGGAGTTTTTGTTGATTTTTAGCTGTAAAGCATTTCGCCTATACAGTGCAGCTTGTGTAGACTGTGTATTCACACTTGCAATTGTTACGCATGAAATCACAGCTGATAATGCAAATGCTAAAGCTTTTCCAATGAACTTCATACCTTGTTCTTCTTTCTCGTATTACCCGACATTTTTATTTCTCTGTATAATTCCCAAGAAAGGAAAAATCAGTTAACTCATCAGACAACGCACAAATAAGACTTATTGTTTTCTTATTGAAAATGTTCCCCGTAAAGTCAAGATAAAACATATACTCAAATGAACTGCCGTATTTTGGCCTTGACTCTATTTTAGTCAGATTAAGACCATGCGCTGCAAAACGGCATAGTACACTATACAGTGAACCTGTAACATGAGGCAAAGCAAAGCACAGACTGATTTTTTCAGCATCCGGAACTATATACATATCCTTTGATATTACTATGAACCTCGTCGTATTATTCGGGTTATTCTGAAAACCTCTGGCTATTATTTCTAAATTATTCTCCTCTGCTGCTTCTTGAGAACATATTGCTGCAATTGAATGATCTGCAACCTCTGCTACGTGCTCTGCAGCCTGAGCAGTACTAGCATATTCCTTAGCTGTAATTTCCGGACGTGAATTAAGGAAATCCGAACACTGTGACAAAGCCTGGCTATGTGAGTACACTTTCTTTATTTCTTCAGGTTTAGTTCCTTTTATCGCTGCAAGACAGTGGTTTACGGGTATATCTGCTGCTGCTGCTATATGAAAACGGTATTTCAGCATCAGATCATATACTTCTGTCACAGAACCTGCTGAACTGTTTTCTATAGGTATGACTCCGAAATCTGCTTCACCATTCTGTATTGCTGAAAACAATTCCTTAAACGGTGAATAAAATAACGGCTCCGAATCAGGAAATATTTTTTTTGCAGCTTTATGAGCATATGCTCCGTTTGTTCCGAAACATGCAACTCTGATAGTTTTATCCTCAAATGGAATATATTTCTTCGCTGAATAAATCTCATTTCTTATCTTTGCTCCACTGCCGAGCATATCATGCTGTATACCTCTGCTAAGCTCCATAATTGTTGAATACAGCAGTCTTGCACTTCCTCCATACTCCCCTGCATTGACCTCAACCTGGTCTAGAACCTGCATCTCTCTATCTGAATTGAATATCGGCATGCTGTTTTCCATCTTATACTGTGCTACTTTTTTTGAGCAGTCCATTCTCTTTGAAAAAAGCTCTATTATTTGTTTATCTATCTGATCTATTTCATCTCTTATCGGCTTAAGACCCATCAGTTTCACTTCCTTATTTTTTCACATCTTCTACGACTGTGCAAGAAGATTAATTACCGCTACAGCAGCTGCTGCCTCTACGACCGGTACTGCTCTCGGTACTATACACGGATCATGACGACCATGTATCTCAAGTACTGTATCCTTATGTTCCACAAAATCTACCGTATTCTGCCGTCTTGCGACAGATGGCGTGGGCTTGATAGCCGTACGAAAAATTATCGGCATACCTGAGCTTATTCCCCCGAGAATACCGCCATGATTATTTGTCCGTGTTCTGACCATATCACCGTCATAGTAGAATTCATCGTTATTTTCGCTGCCTCTCATTTCCGATACGGAAAATCCTGCTCCGAATTCGATTCCCTTGACTGCCGGTATTCCGAATACAATTGAAGAAATAATATTCTCTATACCGTCAAACATTGGCGAACCAGCTCCTGCCGGCATACCTGTTATGGCACACTCAACCGTACCTCCTATGCTGTCAAGCTCCTTACGGCATTTTTCTATCAGATTACGCATCGGCTCTTCCTTTGACTGATCAATAAGCCCGAAAGAAGCAGTATTCAGCCTATCAATAAGCTCATCCGGGATATCTACCGGATCAAAACGTGTATCTTTTATGTTTCCGACAGAACAAATATGTCCTGCAATTCTTATTCCTCTATGTCTGAGTATCTGTTCGCAGACCGCGCCTGCAAATACCAATGGTGCTGTAAGTCTGCCTGAAAAATGTCCCCCTCCTCTGATATCGTTAAATCCTTTGTAACGTATATTACCCGTGTAATCGGCATGACCGGGACGTGGACACGACATAACATTTCCATAATCCTGCGAACGTGTATTCGTATTATCTATTACCGCGCAAAGCGGTGCACCTGTCGTAGTATCATTTAATATCCCCGAAAGAATTCTCGGTAAATCCTTCTCAAGACGCGGTGTTGCGGTTTTATCCTTTCCCGGCGCACGCCTTGCCATCTGTATATATATTTCTTCAAAGCTCAGTTTTTCACCTGCTGGAAGACCGTCTATAACTACACCTATTCCGTTGCCATGACTTTCACCAAATATTGATATTTTTATATCACTGCCCCATGATGACATCAGCTATTCCTCCTAATCTTCTGTATTCATCAAAAAATGACGGATACGATTTATTAACGCTTTCCATATCAGTAAGAACAATATCTCCGCTGCACGCCGCAGCAGTCATCGAGAGCGACATAACGACCCGGTGATCGTTATAGCCTTCGGCAAATCCTCCGCTCAGTGTTTTTACTCCATCAATTATTAATCCATCAGATGTTTCTTTTATTTTTGCTCCCAGCTTAGTCAGACCATCAGCCATTGCTGCAAGCCTATCACATTCCTTGATCCTCAGACGTTCTGCTCCGCGGATAACAGTTCTTCCCTCAGCAACTGCAGCAGCTGCTGCAAGTGCAGGGACCATATCCGGAATATCAGAAGCATCCACTTCTATACCTCTGAGACTTCCAGGTTTCATTATAATTATTCCATTATTTTCATTTATACTAACGCCTAATCTACGGTATATTTCCATACATTCCTTATCACCTTGTGCTGACAATGTGGAAAGGTTATCTATGGAAATTTCTCCGCCGAGAGCTGCTGCTGTCATAAAGAAAGCTGCCTGTGACCAGTCACCTTCCACGTTATAATTACGGCAAATATACTGTTGATTACCCGGTATTTTCCATCCATCCTGCAATGGCTGAACGTTTACACCGAAATCCTTCATTGCGTTTATTGTCATGCTGATATATCCCACAGACTGTGCAGGAGATGTCAGTCTTATTTCGCTGTCACCGTCGAGCACCGGCAATGCAAGAAGCAGTCCTGTAATAAATTGAGAACTGATATTTCCCGGTATTTCATAAATACCGCTTTTAAGCCTACCGCTTATTTCAAGAGGTAATCCGCCTTTTGTAACACATTTTACACCCTTTTCCGGCAAACAATCAGTATAAACACCTATGGGCCGTTCAGGAAGTTTTCCGTGACCGACAAAACAAGCTGCTACACCGCCTGCCGCTGCTACAGGGACAAGGAATCTCAGAGTTGAACCGCTTTCACCACAGTCAAGAGTTACATTTTTGACAGAGAAAACATTTGTTCCGTCAACTGTAAGAGTTGTACCGTCAAGTTCTATTTCTGCTCCCAGGTTACGCATACAACTTATCGTTGCCAAGATATCGTTTGACAGTTCGATAGGTGAAATTATACTTTTTCCCCGAGCAAGAGCCGCACAGATTATTGCTCTGTGTGCAGCACTTTTTGATGGTGGAACGGATACGGTTCCCCTGAGTACAGAGGGAGATATCCTGATTTTATGCATAGACATACTTCCTTTTCATTTTCTTCCATTATATAATACCATAACACGCACAAAAAGTAAATGCTATGGAACCGGGCTTGTGCTCAGAGCGCAGCAATATTTTCATAACATTGTCTAAGCTGAAAAATACAAAGAAGTATCTCTATCCCTACCGGGATAGAGATACAGCAGAAAAACAAAAAACCGGCCCGTTGCCCGAGCATAAGCGTTCGCATATAAAAAACGCTTAGCTCACTATAAAACAGCATAACAGACTTATTTCCGAAGATTTTTTGCATAACAAAGATATTACTCACTCAGCAAAAGATCTTATCACTTTGCCCTCTTAGCAATTATATCGGCCATTTCTCCGACATTCTTCATGGATGATATTTCTCCCATTGTGAACTTTACCCTGAATTCTCTCTGCACAGCACTCATTAATGTGATATGCTCAAGGCTATCCCAGTCCTCAATGTCATTTGCTGTAGTCTTTGGACCAACTGTAATATCCTCATCGTCAAATACATCTCTGAATACCTTGTTTAATCTTGCATAAATCGTTTTTGTGTCCATTGTCTTTTCTCCTTCGTTTTTTATTTTTCTTCTGAATTCTCTCTGACATCAATAACATGATTCTTTGGCTCATATCCGCTGATATCAAGTTCCCATACGGTATTTCCTTTTTCGTCCTCACTGATTTTTTCAAATCCGAAGGTACCGTACAATTCACGCACCATTTTGTTTTTGGCAGTAGGATAATAATATCCCCTGATTTTCCCTATTCCACACGCTTTACACCGCTCAACTACTTTGTCAAGCATCGCAAGCTCCATATCTCTTTTCAATACCCTACAGCTCATTATCCATAGGTCTATGTCTAATATCTCAACGTTCTTATGCCCTATAACTACAGACACTACTCCGTTATCTCCGAATTTGTCGATCAGCTTTCCGTATAGACGAATATATTCGTCACTCTGATATACTGCCTCCATTTCTGTCGGTGTGTATCTCTTTGTAGTTACATTAAACTGATTGCTCTTATTCGTAAGCTGTGTTATCCTTTGAAGATATACTGGAATAAAATCATCTATAACTGCCGTCATCTCAAGACTTCTCAGATATTCTCCGTAATCTGCAAATGATGCCTGTTGTGCTGCCCGCTGTGCATTTGCCTTATACATTTCATTGCGCTTGATATCATCTGCGCTGAAATTTGTGACTTCAAAATATCCGTTCCGGTCAATGTTTACTATATAATTCTCTACTCCATCCATAACTGGAACTGAAACACCGTTCACCTGCGCCCTGACTATTTCACGCTCGGCAGGATTATCGTCTGCAAATACTATTGCATCTGTCATGATATTCAATTCACTCGCAGTTTCTATTATATTCCTGTCTTTGTTTTCCCAGTTTGCTTTAATGATAATAAAATCCTCAGGCTTAAGCGCACCTTCCGGATGATTCAAACCCGCTATTGCATTTTCATGATCGTTTTTTGAACAAACTGTCAATATTACTCCGATCGATTTCAACGACTTTACATAACTCTGGAATTCATAATAGCTCTGGGCAACTCCTGTTTCCTGGCCGATCTGTATCCCATCAACTCCATCATCTCCTACAACTCCGCCCCATAGTGTATTATCAAGATCAAGCGCAAGCGCCTTTTTATTCTTTCCGAATACAGACTTTATAATATTCGACAGGTTAAAGGAAAACTCCGGTATTGCTTCTATACACATCGCATATTTGTACATATTCCAGTACGAAGGATCACTCCATTGTTTTATTCCATATGATGCGGATATAAAATTGATATCATTAATGTAGAAGCCTTCATGTTTTTCTGAATACTCATAAAACATACTGTTAAGTCTGGTAAGAAAATTTGAACGTCCTCTGTAATCTGAGCAGTCCCTATTTCCCATCAGACGATAAAACGGCATTTCAAAATTATTCTGTATTATCGGACAATGATAGGTTTCTCTGATTTTATCCCACATCTGCTCAAATTTACTATATTCACTATTCAGAAGCTCTTTTACCTGTTCCCTCGTATCCGAACTTGACGGTGAATTCAGAATATTTCTTCCCGTAGTATGAATATACACTATATCCGGCGCAAAGTTTATAAGCTCCTCGCTCGGAAACATTGCATCCTGCCAGTACTGTCCGTATTCAGACTGGTAAAATTCAGCTTCAATTCCATGGTTGAGTAAAAACAAGTCAAGATAAACTACTATATCATTAGTTGTAGAACCGCCAAATACCGCTATCTTTTTTTTTAGACGGCTGCTTCCATCAGAAAGCAGCGTACGTCTGAGCGATTTTCTCTTCTTTATTATATATTCACTGTCAAAAGGATACTCAAGCTCTTTCATTTCTTCATCTCCTAAATTATTCTCAAGGCTTAAGATCCTTAAGTTTGAGAATTCCTTCGTAAACACGTTTGCAACTGTTTGAATCAAAGTATTCATAGAAATCTTCAATTCTTTTTATATATTTCTCAGAATTACGGCATCCGTTTTCTATATTTGAAATTATTGCCTTTACGGTTTCATCCAAATCATAGCACACCGGACCAAACCCATTTTCCTCATAGCTGAAATAACCTTCATCGTAAGTATGTCCGGCAAAAAAATCTTCCTTGTCAAACTGACAATATACGACCGGTTTCTTTAAAAAGCCGAAATCAAAGAATACGCTTGAATAGTCGGTTACGAGTAATGCGGAAGATGTAAATTCACTCTGATAATCCACATTTCCATGATTAATACTGAATACTTCGTTTGGTTTGAAGTCAACCCATTGAGTGCTGTGGATCGGATGCATACAAAGCACACCCTTATATCCGTGCTTCTTCATGCATTTACACAGACGCTCATCGTTTATAAGTGAATTATAGAATTTATAATATTCCGTATCCTTAAACCCTTCAAAATATATGCTTTCGGTCGTAGAAGGATTATAGCTCCCCTCTATGCTCTTTCGCCATGTAGGTATTATAAGAAGCTTTTTTTCAACAGGCTTTAATTCCTGCAATCTCAGCAGATTGTCATGTCTTGGGAAACCTGTAAGAAGCGGTACCTCCGGAGGATATGCATAATTCGGTTCACAGAATGATTTCTGTTCCGGCTTTCCTGCCGTTACTATCAGCCTCATATTTTTATTGAAACGATTGATCCATCCTGAGATATCATCCTTTGTTACTCCGTGCTGTAAAAATACATAATCAAATTTATACAGGTCATAAAGATATTTTCTGTCACCGCCGAATGCATTGATCACATATTCTCCGCCGGATGATGATATGATCTTATCAGCAATCAGAAAATACAGTCTGTATTTCGGCGTTTCGTAAGGCAAAACCTTTCCTATTCGTTTCATTTTCTGATAATCCGCACAATCCTTGCGTATACAATAAAACGCTTCGATATTTTTAGCTCCGTGAGCGTTGATATAACGGAACATATGCTCACCGTTATCATTTGCCTTATTTGTTCTGTCTGATATAAGCCATATCTTCTTATTTTTATAGAAGCTTTTCATAACCTTATAAAGCTTTCTGTACTTTATCAGATATTCCTTATTAATTTTCTTCAGATGCTCACAATAGAAGTTTTCAAACTTATTGTGAAGCTCTTTTGAATAAGGATATACACCAAGGCATTTTCCCGTAAGCTTTATCAGATAATCATCTTTTGCATAATATCCGCCCCATGTCGGCGGTATATGCGTGAATTTTCCCATAGTTGTATATATCAGACGATCATTATCCTTGAATCTGAAATAAAACTGTATTATTGATTTTTCTCCTGCTGTAAGCGGTATTTCAAGCCTGACAGCTCGTCCCTTGCGAAGCAAACCGAATACCGTACTGCTGTCAAACGCGGGTGCATTATAGTATGTCGGGTGATATTCTTTATCTCCGACTTTTGCAAAAAACTCATATTGATCCTCGTTAAGCCAGAAATTGTCCTTTCCTTCCAGGTAAAGCACATCATCCTTGACATCCATAAAAAACCATATAATGTTTGTTTTTGCCTTATTGAGATTCATAGTTATAAGGTTTTTATACAGGAGATTACTATGATCATATTCCAGTTCTTCTCTTATATCAGTTCCATGCTTCAGGCACAGGCAGAACATTTTTTGATTCATAAACAGCTCTTTCTGCTTGAAAATAACTCTGTCGTCAAGCTGTTTTATCAGGTTTTTGAGTATGTCACAATACTCCTCATACTGTTCCTGCGTAAGATATTCCAGAATGTTTGCGGGGTTCTTTTTTAATCTCCAGGATATATCATACATTATCATGAACTGTATGAATTTTAAGACCTTTCCGTATTTTTTTACCGACAAGTCTATCAAATATTGGTGAAGATATTTCGGAGTATTGAAGTAGTAGCTTTCGCTTTTTAGCTCATTCTGTAGCGCTGAACTGTCATCGGATCTTTTTCGGTACCAATGCATTGCCTCTCTGCATACTCCAAGCATGCATTTTTCAAGAATTATAGTATTAATGAATTGAGCGTCCTCTCCGTATTTCAGGTCAGTACTGAAACGTGTATCTCCGATCGCCTCTGCTTTGATAAACGCTCCCGTGACATCCATCTGGATAAATTCATACTCATCTCTGAGATCAACGATCTTAGTTTTCTTAAACTTATAGTCAAGTTTATGAAAGCTCTTATCTGCGTCAAAAAATCTTTTTCTCGCAGCTACAACATCTATCTCGTCATAATGTTTATCAAAATAGTCAAGAGCAATCTCAATTGCCCTTTCTCTCCAGATATCGTCACTATCAAGAAAATTCACGTACTTTCCTTCGACATATTTCAGCCCTTCGTTTCTTGCGGAGCTTACTCCTCCGTTTTCCTTTTTTACATATACAATATTGTCAGGATATCGGCTTTGATATTCCAGACAGATCTCCTCACTATTGTCAGGACTGCCGTCATTCACGAGTATCATCTGTATATTCTCTTCAAAGCCTATGCTTTGGCCTATCACAGAATCCAGTGTTTCAGCAAGATATTTTTCCACATTGTATACCGGTATTACGACTGAGATCTTGAATTTATAATCCTTCATATACATCACCTGTAATTTTTAAATATTATCAAGGCTTTCTGCCCCGAACAACTGTATTGTTTTTTGCAATACAGCTCATAATCATCCGATGCTTATTTTGAAACCATTCTATTTATTGAACATTATCCGTGTTTTGCTCAGCTTTGCATAAAGCCCTGCTGTCCGTTCCATACCCCGCTTTTTCATAAGACAGTATAGCTTTTGCTTCTTCCACAGATTTCTTTGTTTTAATATTACTTTATCATCTATCCTTTTCAGAAGATCAAGAATAATTTTGCTGTATCTTTCATATAGTTCATCTGTCAGATATGATGATACATTCTTTCTGACTCTCCATGATATATCATACATTACCGTGTATTGTATAAACCGTTCTACATATCCATATTTTTCCTCGGACAGCGAAAACAAATATTCATGAAAATACTTTGGTGAATCAAAGTAATAGCTCAGATTTGAATTTTCATTTTGCAGCGCTGAACTTTCGTCGCTTCTTTTCCGATACATATGAACTGCTTCACGGCAGACTCCGAGTGTTCTCTTCTCTAGCAGTATTGTACTGACAAAAGCTGCATCCTCACCATATTGCAATTTTTCGGAAAATCTGTGTTCTCCGATCGCTTCTGTTTTTATCATTGCTCCGGTTACATCAAGCTGTACAAAATCAAATTCCCGTGTGAGATCGGCTATTTTTGTTTTTTCAAATCTGTAATCAAGATGATGCCAACCCTGTCTTGCTTCAAAGAATTGTTTTCTCGCACTGACAACATCCGTCTTCTCATAGTTTTCGTCAAACAATCTTATCATATGCCTGAATGCATCCTTTTCCCATAAATCATCACTATCAAGAAAATTTGTATATTTACCGCGTATATACGGTATTCCTTCATTTCTTGCAGAACTGACTCCACCGTTTTGCTTTTTCAGGTACACAATATTATCAGGATATCTGTCCTGATATTCAAGACAAATCTCTTCACTGTTATCCGGACTGCCGTCGTTTACGAATATTATCTGGATATTCTCTTCAAAACCGATAGTCTGAGCTAAAACAGATTCTACTGTCTGCGAAAGACATGCTTCCACTTTATAAACAGGAATTACGACCGAAACTAAATATTCTTTTTCCATCATACTACTCCGTATTTATATTTCAGGTCCTTTATATTATCATATACTCGTCTGCAGCAATGAGAATCATGATATGGATAAAAATCATCTATTCGTTTAAGATATTTATCATTTTCAGCACAGCCGTTTTCTATCAGCTGAATAAGCTCTTCCACTGCAGTTTCTGCATCATAGCATACGGGACCGAAACCGTCACGCTCATAATCAAAATAACCCTCATTATATGTGTGTTTCTTGTAGAATTCTTCCTTATCGAACTGTGTATATACCACCGGCTTATGAAGATATGCAAAATCAAATGCAACGCTTGAATAATCTGTTACCAATACTGAACTGCTTACAAATTCATTCTGATAATCTACATATCCCTCATTCACACTGAATACATCATTACTCTGGAAATCCTTCCATTGTTCACTGTGCATAGGATGCATACACAATAGTCCTGTATATCCGTTCTCTCTCATTACATCAAGCAAATGCTCATTGTTAATAAGGTCATTATAAAATCTGAAATACTCTGTTTCTTTGAATTTATCAAAATATACGCTCTTATTCTGCTTTGCATCGAAGCTTCCCTTTATACTCTGACGCCATGTCGGCACTATCAGTATTTTTTTCTTCGGATGCTTTTTCTTGCTTTTTCTGTAGAGTTCATCGTATCGCGTCAAACCTGTTATTACAGGTATATCCTTTGTCATACAATAATTACCGTTTACTATTGACAAATACTCAGGTATTGCAGCGGTCACCATCATACTTATATTTTTATTATAACGATTCAGCCATCCCGACATATCGTCCTTTATTATTCCATGCTTTAGATATACAAATTCAAAACTAATCAAATCTATAAGATATTTCCTCATATCTCCGAATGGATTAAACAGATAATCCGACGCGCTCGACGATATTATCTTATCCGCAAGCAAAAACTTCATTTTATACTCATCAGTATCATACGGGATAACTTTACCTATTTTTTTCATTCGCTCATAATCGGCGCTCTCCTCGTTTATATTAAAATAGGTATCTATCATTTTTCTATGCTGCCATTTGTTCATATAGCGGAAAAAATGTTCGCCGTTATCATTTGCAACATAGGCTCTGTCTGAAATCAGCCATATCTCCCTATGCTTATGTTCTATTTCCGAAAAATACCGCTTTCTCCACTCAACTGCTTCATCCATTCCCTGACTCAAAAGAATTGAGCGATAATTTTCTTCGAGTTCATCTCTCAGTTCATCACTGTACGGCTTTACTATCACGCCGTTTTTATCCGGCTGTATAATAAACTTCCCTCTTGCATAATAGCCGCCCTCTACCTTTGGAAGATGCGAAAACCTTCCAAGCGATGTGCTGATTTCTTTTGTATCATTACCCTTACGATAAAAGAACGATATTTTTGTTTCTTTATCAGGGTTAAGATGTATTTCATATATTACTGCTCTTCCCTTATTTACTCTGCCTTCCATTGTTATGAGGTCAAATTTAGGACAATCTACATAGGAAGGATAATATATCTCTCCTCCCACCTTAGCATAATAATTGTAATCATTTCCTCTCATCCAACAGTTGTCTTTTCCCTCAAGACGAAGTATATTGCCATGAAGTTCAAAATAGTCCCATATAAGAAGTGTTTTCGCTGAAGCCAGATCTATTGTTACGAAATCTTTATACATTATTCTTCCTGAATCGTATTTTAAATCCTTACGTACATCATGACCGTACTTCAATGACAAACAATACATCTTCATATTCATATATATACTGCGCTGCTTGTATATCACTACATCTTCTATTTCCTGAAGTATCCCAACTATCAAGTCCTTGTATTGACTTGCTTTATCCTCAGGCAACAGCTTATATACAGGTTTTTTTACACGCCATGTTATATCGTACATTATGACATACTGTATGAATTTTTTTACCTCTCCATACATCTGCTTCGACAGCTCTATCAGATATTTATGAAAATATACCGGCGAATCAAAATAATAGCTTTCCGAACCGCCTTCTTTCTGAAGTGCTGAAGTTCCATCCGTTCTCATTCTGTACTGATGCTCTGCTTCTCTGACTACTCCGATAGCACATTTATTCAGGAGAATCGTCTGTACAAAACATGCATCTTCACCGTACCTGAGATTAGTACTGAATCTTATCTCTCCTATTGCCTCATTTTTGATGAGTGAGCTTGTAACATCCATATGAACTATATCATAGCTTTCACACAAATCTATTACTCCGGTTTTAGCAAACTTATAATCAAGTCCATGATAGCCCGTTGCTCCATCAAACAGCTTTTTTCTGGCGGCAACTATATCTATGCTTTCATAATTTTCCTCGAAAAACTGATACAGCTTTTCTAATGCATCTTCATTCCAACAGTCGTCACTATCCAGAAAATTTACATATTTACCTTCAATATAAGCAATACCATTATTTCTTGCCGCACTGACTCCGACGTTTTCCTGTTTTACATATACAACATTCTCCGGATATTTATCCTTATATTCAAGACAAATCTCTTCGCTTGTATCTGTACTGCCGTCGTTTACGAGTATCAGCTGGATGTTTTTTTCAAAACCGAGTGTTTGCGAAATAACGCTGTCTACCGACTGCCTCAGAAATTTTTCGGTGTTATACACTGGCATTACGACAGAGATCAGATATTTCCAGTTCTGTTCCATATTACTCTCCTCAGCTATCATATTTCAAATTCTGATTTTTCAGGCAAAAGCTTATCAAATGCATTTATTACCTGCTGTTTCTGTAATTCAAAATCCTTCGTATATATTGTATCATTAATACAAATAAGTCTGTATCTTCCGTTTTCAATCGATGAAAGCGCTTTATCCCATATATTATCCTTGATATGAAAACATCTGCCGATTTTTGTACTTCTCGGAACCGGCGTACCCTCGGCAAGCTGCCAGAATTTCATAAGCCATTGATTACAATTTGATTTTGTACGAAATTTATCTTTACAGGTATTGTCAAGAGTTTCTTCTTCTTTTTCCCACACCCTGACAAATGTATCCTTAAGAAAATTACTTGGCAAATGATTATAATATATTCCCGGGAACCACGGCCACATATTCAGCGCATTTGTCTTTATAACCCTTTTCAAACCATTTTTAAGGCTATACCATTTCATAAAATCACGCTTCATACATTTTCGTTTATCAAAATTGATATTGATAAGCTCAATATCATTTCCGTTAAAAAATCCTGCGCTCTTTTTACCAAAAAATATACAGTCGAGCGAATAAGTATCCATCGGTCTGCCGCCCCGGAAAAAATCCTCCGGTCTGACATAATCAGTTATAAACATATCGTCGTTGAAATACACAAACTGCTCTGCAAGCCCTTCAATACGGTGAAAATTAAGCTCGATTGTATTTGCATTGAATGTCGGAAGATACTTTTCGGGAATATAATCCTTATGATTAACGATGTTAAGCTTAGGATGATTCTTATTCAGCCACGGCGGAAGATGTCCCCATGTAACAAAATGTATCTTGTTTACCCATGGCGCAAATTTTTCCACACCTCTGAACCAATATTGAAGATTATCCCAGCTTCTGTAACGGACAACAGTACTGTCACCCTTTTCGTCAGATGAATCATATTTATTTTTTTCCTTTTGCCATTCCGGATCATTTCCGTCGACCCATATCATGACAAAATCAATTTTATCAATATTTTTCATCACTTTATCCTCGTTTCAATTTTACACTGCGCTTCAGGTTCAGAATCCCGGCATACTAGGTATATCATTAAACTAATCGTCAGCATAAATTCATCACTAATATATCATGCGTCTTTGGTCTGTAACGGCAGCGCCTTTGCAGTCAGACAGCTTGCTTTTTCAGAAACAAACGATGTAAGCTTTCCCCAGCTTATCAGCTTTCTGAAAAGATCAGCAACTATTGCCATTACAAGCGATGCGCCCATTACAAATGCAAATACAGCATACCAGTATTTCAGTGAATACGTAAAATCAGGGAACCATACTGCTCTGATAAAGGTATGCATAAAAAATATATCAGAGGAATATTTTCCGAAAAATGCAAACAGCTTATTTATAATCGGAACTCCGCATACAAACTCATACAACCAGTATACAAATATAACAGGAAGTACGGTACTGATAATGTAATATGCAAATTTCCATGTCCATACCTGCTTTCTCAGGCGAAAAGCCAGCAAAAGTATCGCTGTCCAGAGAATAAATTTGACAATTTTAGACAGTACTTTATTCTTTCCTATTGTCATTTCCTTCATTTGTTCAAATATATTTCCGTCCGCAAACATTACTCCGAAGGGAATACACAACAGCCAGCGTGTCATATTGTTCAGTGTTGTTCCATTGTAGAATTTAGCGTCTATAAGCAGTGGAAGTACTATAAACGGAATCAGTACTCCTATACCATGTTTTCTGTACAGATTTACTGTCATTGGCATAAGGAATATGATAATCAGCGCAAAACTCATATACCACCATGTGCCTACCATCATCGGTGTGCCCAGTGCGCCTGCAAATCCTAACATATCCATTATCAGATTCAATACAAATGTTTCGCCGTGTCCGTATGGATTATGGTGCGCAAATATCAGCGATACTGATGTACACGCAACAAAAGGAATAAAAAAAGCCATCATCAGCGAAATAGTTCTCCTCGTCAGAAAATCTGTACTTTCAGCAGCACCTAACGAAGATTTGCCGTTTTTCAGATATTTATGAGTAATTGTTCTTGTCAGTCCAAATGATGACATAAATGCAAATGTACCGACACATACATTCATACTCTCAAATATATAAAATGCATAATAATTGGTAAACGGAAAAAAACTTATATCATGTCCCAGCAGTCTTTGTTTTGTTGCCATACTATGGTAAAAAACTAGAAAAATAATAGCTACTCCCTTTATTACAAGAGTATCATTTTTCGACAAGCTAAGCTTCATATCCATATCTCCTTAATACCATTATTTTTCAAACGCAGATTTCTCGGGCAATAGCTTCTGAAAGTTATCCTTAACTTCTCTGCAAATCCTTTCAAAATCCGCTGTCATAGCCGTATCATTAAGACAAATAAGTTTATGTGTTCCGTTTCTCAGCGCAGCCAACGCTTTGGGAATCTCTTCATTTTTAAGCTGATATGCTTTTCCGGGTTCCTTTCTTGGAACACTTATTCCCTTGCACAGCTGCCAGTACTTTATCAGCCATTGATTGACATTCAAACCACTTCTGAAACGGCAGCGACATGTATTATCTAGCGCTTCGCCGCAATTTTCCCATACTTCTTCAAATGAGGATCTCAGAAAACTGCTGGGCAAATGATCATAATAAAATCCGGGAAACCAATCCCATGTGCTTAGCATCATGGTCTTTATATTATTTCTCAGTCCGTTTTTTACATTGAACCATTTTCTTCTGTTTGCCCGTATCACTGCCTTGCTGCTTTTGAAATGATTATTGATCTGTTCAAGATCACAGCCATTGATATGTCCGACACTGTCCTCTACAAAATATATACAATTCAGTCCATATGCATCACATGGCCGTCCATTTTTAAAGAAATCCTCAGGCTTTACCGGAGCAGTTATAAACATATCGTCATTAAAGAAAACAAACTGTTCGCTAAGTCCTGGGATCCTGTGCAGATTTACTTCAATCGGATTTGCATTGAATGTCGGCAAATATTCGTGCGGTATATAATCCCTGTGATTCACAATATGAAGTTTTGGATGGGTTGTATCAAGCCATTTCGGCAAATGTCCCCATGTTACAAAATGCACTTTATTGACCCATGGCGCAAATCTCTCCACTCCTCGGAACCAATACTGAAGATTGTCCCAATCACGAAAACGTACTGCGGTATTTCCGGTAACAGCACTTCCGTCATACCGGCTCTTTTCTTCCAGCCACTCAGGGTCGTTTCCGTCTACCCAGATCAGCACGAAATCTATTTTGTTTTGTGCCTCTGCTGTATTCATATTTATAACTCCTTGATTGCCTGATAGTTTCTTTCGCAGTTCTGATTATCATATAAATCAAAAAAATCACTGTGACGTCTGAGATATATTTCTTTATTCTCATAATTCTCACTTATTGCTGCTTCAAGCTCATCTAATGCCTTATCAAGCTCATAGCATACCGGTCCGAAGCCGTCTTTTTCGTAGCTGTAATACCCTTCCGGATACTGCCCCTTACGAAAATCCTGATAATCAAACTGATAGTACATAAGTCTTTTTTTCATATATGCAAAATCCATTGCTATACTCGAATAATCTGTAATAAGGTATCTGCTTTCCTTCAAAAGCTCCTGAACGTCATATTCAGGCCATTTTGCAATTATTATATTTTCATTTCTTATATCAAAATATTTGAGAAACGCCTGCATATCTCTGTGAGGATAAAATATAAGCTTTAAATCATTTTTCTTCAGAATATTGTGAAGCCTTTCGCTTCCCAGAAATTCATTCCAGCCTTTGAAAAATTCCGTATTCCTGAATTCGGATATATCTTCTATCTCATATGATGCCGTTGTCGGCGTAGCTATCCAGCTTCTCCATGTGGGCATCAGAAGTATCTGTTTTTCCTTGACCTGCATATCAAACAATGCATCAAAACGGCATATTCCAAGCTGTTTTACATATCCCTCCGGATATCCGAAGTTTTCGTTTACATATTTTACCTCTCTTGCCGAGGTACATACAAACAGTCTCATCTTTGTATTTACATAATAAAGCCACGGCATATCATCCTTTACTATACCATGCTGCAAAAATACCCTCGTGTTTTTTAGTATTCCGTTTACCTCAAGAAAATAACACACCGCTGCATTCGGCTTTCCGCCTTTTTGTGAACTGATATTCTTTTTTGCAGCAAGATAGAATATCCAATGAAGAAATGTCCCGTAATTCACTACCTTGCCAAGATCCTTAACTCTTGCATAATCGGGAGATCTCTTACTAATTGCATATACTGCATCCTGCTCCGGATAATTCTTTCGTATATACTTATACAGATGATATCCATTATCTCTTGCTTCGTTTTTATTATCACATATCAGCCACATATCCCTGCGAAAAAGCTTATATATCAGAGCAATCGGCAATGCAAACAAAAACAGAAACATATGTCCGATATCTCCGAATCTGACTCTTTGCAGCTTCTGAAACAGCGTTTCCTCCATTCCACACACCCTTTTATTATCCATGGCGGCAATGCCGCCTTCGTTTTCAGCCGAACAAACGCGCTTTATGTCCTCTATCAAAGTACATCCGGAAGATCTTTTCTCAAGCGGTTATAATTGTAAATGCCAAGTATTATTACAAAAGCAAACTCTGCTATCAATATCGCATTCTCCCATAAAGGATGGAGATGTATACCGTCTGCAAGCATTTTTTCTGCCTGCTTTGCAGGATAATTCGGCGCTTCCCAGAACCAGCAGTTACATATCAATGCTTTTCTGTATGCATTTACAAAATAAGCAAGCGGATTAAACAAAAGAATATTTCGGATCGTTTCATTTTTAAGTGTATACGAATCGTATCCGATCGCAGATAACCAGAACAATCCAGACATTATTGTATTTATAAAATTTGAAAAATCCTTACTGAATGCACTCATCGGCGCAAGAGACCACGTCAGCGCAAGGAAAAACAAAAACATCAGCGGTGCAAGAAAAATCAGCTGTATGTTATAAATACTCGGGTGTATCCCTCCGACAAGTGTTATATAAAGATAACTCAGTGATAAAAGAAATACATGAATGTAAAACTTTGATATCGTAGTATATGTCATTATTACAGATACCGGAAATGATACCTTATTTACAAATTGCCGGTTATCGGCTATAGATTTTGATCCGCGAGAAATACAATCACTCATGAAAAACCAGGGCACAAATCCTGACATTATAAACAGAAAATACTCAACGCCCATTTCCTTGCTCGATGTTCCTCTTAGTATAGAGAACGCAAACCAATATACAAATAACTGAAACACCGGCTTTACAAGCGCCCATAACGGTCCTATAACTGCGCCTTTATATGTTTTTAGAAGATCCTGTTTTGCAAGCATTATTGTCTGCTTTCCAAAACCTCTGTGCTCTCTTGGTATTTGCAGCAATGCATCTTTTATTCCATCAAAAAATCTTGCTGCCCTTCCCCTTTTGTCAAACACAAGATCAGTACTTGTCATGTTATTTCCTCCGTTTTTGCAGTTTTTTCTGCTATTCGTTTCTTAACTTCTTCGATTTCTCTTTCTGCCGAACCGTCCAGCCGGCTTTTCCATATCGGCATATATATCAATCCTGTTATTGTGCCGACCCCGTATATAATATGGAGCATCGGAAATATTAACCACAGCAGCAGCATATACCCATTGAACTGCTTTACAGATATTATTGCAGACACTGACATCAGCAAATCAGCCGCTGCGTACATTATACCTAAACCAATTATTGGCAGTGAAAACACGCTCATACCTGTTGACAGACCTACCACCATCAGCGCAATACATACTATTATTGCCATTACAAAGCATAATGGTACAAAATGAAAAACAGACAGACATCCCGGACATACACCCAATGTCAGCCCAATCCATTTTCCGTTTGCAAATTTCTGTCTGAGCATTGAAAACAGTGTCGGCCTTATGTTCTGATATGATATAATGTCATCACTCTTGCATATTTTATATCCATTCTGCCTTATTCGCCAATGCAGCTCATTATCCTCGGTTCTCCCCAAAGATTCGTTAAATCCTCCGACCTTTCCAAATACCTCTCTGCGGTATGCTCCATGAAACAGTGACGAAACATATTCTTTACCATTTCCTTGTCTTCTGTAGGATGCTATCGAACTGCCGAACATTGAGCTTTCTGCAAGAAGAAGCATTTCACGGTATGGTGTAGGCTCTGAAATATTGCTCGGCCTTGCCCCGCCGCACACATATTCCCCCGACTCTATCGTTTTTATATTATTTTCGATAAACTGCGGCGGAATTGATGCATGCGCATCAACCCGGATTATAACATCTCCGCCTGCATAGCTTATTGCTGTATTCCAACCGGCAGCCTGGATTTTTCGGGGATTATCCAGAACCGCAATTCTCAAATATTCATTTTTATATTTTTCTGAAAATGATTCAAATAAATCACGAGTACCATCCGATGAACAGCTGTCAACAAATACAATTTCTGTTAGTTCATGAGGATATGTCTGAGCAAGGACATCACTCATCAGCGATGGTAATGAATTCTGTTCGTTATATGCAATAATACACAAAGAAACCGTCATAACAACACAGCCCTATATATTTTTGAAATAAGGGATAAACTGATTCACAACACCGCAAATATAGTTCCCCATTTAATTACTGATTATATACTTCGCTCAATGCAAGTAAAATCAATCCCTTTGTTTAATTCAGTTCAGTGCTTGGCCTGACTCCACTGTACTACTATTGTATAGCACTCCCTGCCTTAACTGAGAGTGACAAAACTTTGCGGTTAAAAGCTTTGCTTTCAACAAGCAATATGTCCTCCGCCGCCTTAAAGATGGGGGACATACTTTGCGGTTATAATTCAGTAATATTATAATTTCTTATTTACGTTTTGTCAACAAATTAACGATATTTTCGGAAGGATAACAACCTTAATTCCCTTTTTTTATAAATTATTGGCAAAAGTATGGATAGCTTTATAGTATTTAAAAATATTTTTAAATACTTATTGACAATCTTATTATTATATTATATAATCTGTTTAAAGTTTTTTTAAACAGAGGCGGTACTATGGGGCTTGCAGAAACCTTCAAAGCCTTGTCTGACCCACAGCGCAGAGATATTCTGATTCTTCTGCGTGACGGTAAGCTCAATGCAGGTGAAATATCCGAAAAACTTGGAATTACGCCTGCTGCTTTATCTTATCATCTCAGACTGTTAAAAAAATGCTCTTTAATTATGGAATATAAGGATAAGAATTTCATTTACTACGAGCTTAACACTGGTGTTTTTGACGAAATATTACTATGGTTCGGTCAATTCGGAGGGCAAAAATGAAAACCAAGGATATTGTTTTATTTATACTTGCTTTTATTCCTTTCAGTGCTTTTTTCGTTCTTCCATTGTATCTTTTTTCATTGAAGCAGTTTTTTATATAGCTATATTAAACGAAAAATAATAACAAATAATGACCGAAACTCAGCTGTAATGAAAAACTATGATAATTACTATTTTATAGGGGTAACAGCAACTGCTCCTATAGTTGATATCAATGTTTTTCTTGATCTTTATTCTGCGTATCGCGGTGTATACATTGATTCAGGAATAATAACAATTATCTTTCTTGGAATCTTATTTTTAATTATCGGTAATTTTCAGCCTAAACTGTACAACAGTGAAAAAAATTCTTTTAATCGAGATCAAAGCGTTATTTCACCTCGTATTGTTCGTAAAATTAATATCTTTGTCGGCAAGTGCATGATGATCTGCGGTTCACTTATTATTCTGTCTGCATTACTTCTCGTCAGTATCGTTTCTTATATCGCAATTCCTGTACTTCTGCTTTTTAATGCCATAATTTCATATGCTTATTCACATGTAATTCCCGTTAAATCAAAAAATGAGGAGGATCATTATGGAAATTCTTGAAGCTAAAAATCTCGTAAAAACCTTTACGATCAGCGAACAGCAAAGAAAAGCTCTCGATCTTGATGAAAAGAAAAAGATCGCCGTAAACGGCATCTCATTTATAGCAAGATCCGGTGAGGTATTCGGTCTGCTCGGACCTAACGGCGCAGGAAAAACAACAACTATGCGTATGCTTGCTACTCTTATCAAACCCGACAGCGGAGATGCTATGTTCAATAATATCAGTGCGGTGAAATCTCCCGAAAAGGTAAGAGCTTCACTCGCTTTCCTCACTGCTGATCTTAAACTTGATATCAAATCTACTGCAAGCAGTATGTATGACTTTTTCGCTGAACTTTATCACATTCCCAAAGATAAAGCTATGGAAAGAAAAAAAGAACTTTTTGACGGCTTTGGTATCAATGAATTCGCGGATACTAAAATAAGCAAGCTTTCTCAGGGGCAGAAGCAAAAGGTATCCCTTGTTATTTCTGTAATTCACGATCCACAGTTTATTATCTTTGATGAACCTACCAATGGACTTGATATTATCGCTGCCAGAGATGTAAGGGAATTTATTCTCAGAATGAAAAAAGAAGGAAAATGCGTTATAATCTCAACTCATCTGTTTGATCTGGTCGAAAAGGTGTGCGACAGGGCTGCTATGATTATTGACGGAAAAATTGTCATCGACGATACTCTCGAAAATCTTATGCAGGGCAGACCTCTTGAGGATGCTTTCTATGATTATTATCTGAAATATACTCAGAAGAATTAAAGGAGGTTTATTATGCAGGACATAATTACAATTGCTAAAAAAGAATTGCGGTCTTTTTTTACTGATAAAATCATACTGATGCAGATAATACTTCTGCCTTTTGCTATCGTTTTCGGCTATTCTCTTTTGATGAGTTCAATGAGTTCATCAATTGTTGAAGAAGCTTCAAAAGTTGAAAAAGCTTTTTATGTTAATGCTCCGGAGGAATTCAGTAAAGTTTTCGATGAATTGGGCATTAAATCTGCTGATATAAGCAATATTGATAAACTAAAGGAAGATATAAAAAATAAAGAATGTAACCTTTTGGTAGTCTTCCCGGATAATTTTAGTTCTTCAATGGCGGAATCATTGGGTAATCCTGATAAAATGCCTGACGTTGAAATATGGTATAATTCAAACAACACAGCGTCTACTGGTGTATATGAGAAAACCAAAATCGTTCTTGCTGAGCTTCAGCCTAAAATATTCACTGTCAACCGCAATGAGGGAAAAATCAAGTATAATTTTGGCGACGAATTATACGAATTCCGAAGAATGATGAGCACTATTTTCCCGATGATGGTATTTATGGCTGTATTTATGGTATGCATGAATCTTGCTGCGAACTCGATCGCCGGTGACAAGGAAAAAGGATTTCTTAATACCATGCTGATCACTCCTGTCAAAAGAAGCTCGATAGCAACTGGTAAATCCGTCAGCTTATTCGTTGCGGCGATTATCGGAAGTGTGTCTGCATTCCTTGGAATGGCTCTGTCTTTGCCGAAATTAGCCGAATCAGTAAAAATAGAAAAAAATATGAGCTATTCAGCCAGTCAGTATTTGCAATTATTTGCCGTAACGATTACCGCGATTTTTGTATTGACAGGTATTCTGCTGATCATTTCCGCTCTTGCAAAAGATGTTAAGCAGGCAACTACTATTGCTCCTATCATTCTTATGATACTTGTTGTCGGAACAATGCTTACTATGAATGAAAGCTTTAGTGAGCTTATTGACAGTCTGGGTACGGTGAATTATATTATTCCTGCCTGGAATTCAATGATCTTAATGCAAAAAATACTTCAGATGGATTATTCTGTTGTTTCAGTTATCGTAACATGCCTGTCAAATGTAGTATTTACGGCTATTACGATCTATATTCTGAGCGTATTATTCAAAAACGAAAAAATCGTAAACGGCTGATATAACAGCAAAAAAAGCTCTTAAAAATCTGAGAACGGCTCCGCTATGTCATTTTTGTTCAGACAATAACGGAGCCGTTTTTTATTATATAAAATGATGTATAATCCCGGAAAACCGGTCATATAAACCTGATGACACAAGGATAGTGAACAATAAATAAAAGATCATTCCTCCGACAGCAAGCGCTATCAATTCACGAAATACAACCCTGTACCACAAACGTCCGAAATATCCCTTTATAACCCATATTCCGCCGTCTGAGCTTTTTCTTCCGTTGCATTTTGCACAGCTTGCTGTAAGATTTCTCGGATCATTTACTGTTTTAATTCCTTTTAGATTGAGTATCCTTCTGTATTTCATTGAATTCACCGCAAGATACACCGGTATGATATGATCTACTCTGACTTTTTTACGAGTAAGAAGTTTTCCGCAATATGCGCACAGATAGTATTCTCCTCCACCAAAAATCCCTGCATTATTCTTAAAAAATATATTCCGATAATTACTGCTTCGTATCATTCTGTCGTCACTAATACTGCACCTCAGCAGTCTGTGACGGCAGTATCTTTTTACCGCTCTGAGAGTCTGCCTGTCCTTATCGTCTATATGACGCTGAAAAAATCTCCCGCTTTCATCCTTTTTGGGATAAAAGCGCATTTCCCTTAGTTTTCTTCCATAAAGCAACCTTGCAAGCAAACTTGTGTAAACCCTAACCCTCATCTTTCCTTTTTCTTTCGGTTCTGCACTGTTTCCTGACGGCGCTGAGTATCATTTTTTGCCTTTAGTTTTTTCTGGTATGCAGATATACTTTTCATTTCCTCCGGCTTAAGCTCACGCCATTTTCCCGGCTGAAGCATACCAAGCTTTATCGGACCTATTGCTATACGCTTCAGTCTTGCTGTTTCCAGACCGATTGCTTCACACATCTTCCTTATCTGTCGATTACGGCCTTCCTCAAGGACGATCTCGAGTACCGTCCTGTCCTTTTCAGCCGTTACTACCCTTACAGATGCCGGCATTGACATCCTGCCTTCTATTACAACTCCTGTGGTAAGTCTGGTAAGCTGGTCATCAGTTATTGCCGGGTGAACAGTTACACGATATGTTTTAGGGAAATGAGTTGACGGATGGCTTATCATATTTGCAAAATCTCCGTCATTAGTCATAAGAAGCATTCCTTCTGATTCTCTGTCTAATCTCCCCACAGGAAAAATCCTTGCCGGAATATCTTCAACAAGCTCTGCTACGCACTTTCTTCCGCCTTCATCATTCATTGTTGTTATGAATCCTCTCGGCTTATGAAGCATTATATAATATTTTTTTGCATTTTTTCTCAGAGTTATTTCTCTTCCTGCTACTGTTATCTTGTCAGAAAATGGATCTGCCTTATCTCCAAGCATGGCCTTTCTGCCATTGACAGTAACAGCACCCCTATCGATCAATTCCTCTGCCTTTCTCCTCGACGCTATACCGGCATCGGCAATGATTTTCTGAAGTCTTATTTTTTCGTTTCCTTTTTCCATATCTATTTCCTTTCCCGGGTGATCACAAGATTTTCACTTGCAATAATTTTTCCGTTAAGTGTAAATTCTATTCTTCCTATTTTTTCACCATGCTCATATGGCTCAAACAAAAAAGGAGGTACATATATTTCTTTTTCCGTTTTACCTTCATCCTCATTTTTTAGTGTTACTATTATATCATGCTCGGGCGATACACATATCATTCCGTCATTCTTATCAGCAGATGGTATTTCTATTGTCGTATTCTTATCAGCAAGCTTAACTCGTCTTACAAGTCCAAAGGCATAATCATACAGATCACAATGATCCTTCCAATCATTTCTATCATTAAGGGTAACTATTGCCAATCTAATACCATTGCGTTCTGCGCATGATGTAAGTGTCCTGCCGGCTTTCATTGTATAGCCCGTTTTTATCCCGATACAACCTTTACATATCTTCAGCAGTCTGTTATGATTCTGCAAATGCTGAATTTTGTTTTCAGGACTAACATAGTTAACTGTGATATTGCTTTCAGAAACTATCTCACGAAACATTTTGTTTTTCATCGCATAAGAACTAAGAAGCGCCATATCATATGCACTTGAGTAGTGCATACTATCATCCAATCCCGAAGGCGTAACGAAATGTGAATTTTTCATTCCAAGCTCAATAGCCTTCTTATTCATTAGTTCTGCAAATTTTTCCTTGCTTCCTGCAACCGCCACTGCCGCCGCATTTGCCGCATCATTTCCTGAAACTGCCATCATTCCCCTGACAAGATCGCTAAGCTTAAGAATTTCTCCTGCCCTGAGATACATACTTGATCCTTCTGCATACATATCCTCGGTAATTTTAACAGCCTTGTCGTCTGTTTCACAATATTCAAGAGCTATTACAGCAGTCATTATCTTTGTAATACTGGCAATTGCTTTGCGGTCGTTTATATTATGCCCGTAAAGTATTTCGCCGTTATCACAGCAGTATACCACAGCTGCTGCTGCACTGTCCATAACCGCTCTGTTTTCTTTATATTCAGGTATGCTTTCACTTAGCATGGCATCTGAATCTATTTGTGTTTTTACCACACCTGTTTCAGTATTACATCCGCATAGCAGCGCTGCTGCGCAAAGAATTGACGCGAACCCTCTGATAAACAAATCCTCCACCCCTTTTATGCATTTGTAAATTATATGCAGGGGCAGAGGAAAAGAATTCTTGATTTCACACTGCGGGATCTTCTAATCCCTCAGCAGCTGAATCAGGCTGATCTTCCTTTGTATTATCCTTGGTTTTTTCCTTTGACTTGTCCTTTTTGATAAGCGCTACGATCTTATCGAACATTTCCGGCACAAGCGCTATAGCCTTATCGTTGGTATCGGAGGTGATATTTAGAAGTTTTACATCTCCGTGACTGATTGCGATAAAAGCAACAGGATTAATTGTAACTCCTGCGCCGCCGCCGCCGCCAAAAAGCTTATTGTTTGTCATGTGCTTACTTGCAAATTCTGAACCGCCCGAAGCAAAACCGTAAACTATCTTTGAAACCGGAATGATCGTTGTTCCGTCAGGTGTAACGATCGGATTACCGATCACCGTATTGACATCGACCATTTGCTTGATTTTTTCCAGAGTAGTATCCATTAGTCCATGAATCGGATGATCACTCATTAAAAACACCGCCTTATCTAATTTTTAAATAATTATATCTGAATACCTCATATAGTATATTACATTTTTTCATCTTTTGCAATAGCTTCGACCCGGCGGAGTGCCTCCGCTGTCGTGTTCGCGATTTCGTTCGCTTCGCTCACTGCGTGGTAAGCGTTTAAGCGTTGATCCCGCGGTGCTGAGTTAACTGCGTAACAACGTATCAGTCATGCGGTAGTGACTTTCAAAACTCCCAGAATTATTTTACACTGACCTAACGCCCGGTGCATGAAAATCAACTTCCTTCTTCAGAATATTGGGACAGAGTCCCAAACCCTGCCGGAGGAAACCTTTTTTTTGAAAAAAGGTTATCCCCGGACACCTTTCCAAAAAAACTTGTGTTTATTCTACTAAAATGGTTACAAGAAAGGTACAATATTTAAACCGGAATAATTTTAACTGCGGTACGCTATTTATGCATTTCTTTTTTTACGACTGTGACTATCAGCTTCCACAATGCGGCAACAGCAATACAAAGTAAAAATATGACCCTGATCCTAGCCTTTAAACGCAACTCAACTGCTGTTTTCTCTGCAAGGAAGCCCGCGCTTATATCCTCGCTGTGTTTTTTTAGCTTTGCATTACTTTGAAGCAAAGAAACAGCAGGATAAATTCCCGAACAGGCATAACCATACTTCAAGGCAGTATCCGCACTGTCTTCACCGACTATCATTGCATTAATTACAAGATCGGTTATTACAAGCTGCTTTGCCGTTTTTTTCAGAACATTTACAACTATCCCGACAATGACTTTGATAAGGTCAATCAATCCATCCAAGCCATGTTTATCCTTATATTCAAGAATAGGATTTTTCTTTTTCGGTTTGACTTTTTGCTTTTTTTGTTCAGAATCTTTTTCAGGTGTGCTATCCTGGTTCTTTTCTGCATTTCTATTTGCAGGAGTATTGTCTTTTTTGCTTTTTCCTGCTTTTCGGGATTTTTTCTTCTTTTTCTTTTTTGGTTTTTTGGGGACCACTGCAAATTTCAGAAATAGATATCCCAGCGTTACCTTCACTTCTTCTTCATATTCAACACTCACCTTAAAAGGGCACATAAGAAGCAGCAAAATAAAAGCAATAATTCCAAGAAATATGCTTAGCCCCGTCATAACTCTTCACCGCTGTCTTTTTCGGAAGTTTCTGTTTGTTCGCTGTCTTCCGGCAGCGGCGGCAATTCATCCAATGAAGAAATATTGAAGCATCTTAGGAAATGTTCTGTGGTGCCGTATACAAGAGGTCTGCCCGGAAGCTCAAGTCTTCCCTTTTCTTCTATCAGCTCTCGTGAAATAAGACTTGCCACTACCCCTGAACAGTCAACGCCTCTTACCTGCTCCACAAAAGCCTTTGTAACAGGCTGATTGTATGCAATTACTGCAAGCACTTCACTTGCCGCCTGTGAAAGCGGAGTATTCCTTCGCAGATCCAATACAGTTCTTACAGCATCAGCAAATTCCTCAACTGTACACATCTGCCAGCTTTCACCCAAACGTACTATTCTTACACCGCCGTTTCTTTCGCTATATTCTTTCATAATCTCACAGCACAGCTCATATGCCCTGCTTTTGGATATTTCAATCGCCTGAGCAATTCTGTCTGTTTCTACAGGCGTTCCGCACGCAAATATTATTGCTTCTACTGCTTGTTTTTGTTTTTCCTCCTGCATCAGTCAGCCTCCTCCCTTCCTCGTTTTCCGCCGCTTATAAGAATAAGTGTCTGTTCACCTTCATCTCCGTCTATACGTACCCTTTTACCTTTTATCAGTTCAAGAACGGCAAGAAATGTCGCAACAAGCTCACTTTTATCCGATGCTTCAAGAAAAACGCTTTCATATTTCAGACTCTTTCCGCTCCACAGCTTTTTCATTACTCCGATAATTTTTGAACTGACTGATACAATTCGTCTTTTTACGATTCCGGAAAAAGCTTCCTCAGGAGGAGGTATCTTTGCTTTTCCTCTTCCCACCGCTGCCATATATGCGCCCACAAGAAACTGCGGCTCATGTTGTCTTTTATACCGCATATCAGCCTTTATCTTTTCAGGCTGCCTGCAATAGCTGTCAAAGCTTATTTTCTCTGACAGAATCCTCGCTACCGCCTTACATTTCTTATATTCAATAAGCTGTCCTGAGAGTTCCCTCTTCATTTCCTCGGCTTCTTCATACTTTGGAAGCAGCATTGCGGATTTTATCTGTATCAGACGAGATGCCATGTCCAGAAATTCTCCCGCAATTTCCAGATCCTGCTGCTTCATCATATCCATATGCGCCATATACTGATCAAGAAGTTCTGATATAAGTATATCATAAATATTCAGCTTATTCTTTTCTATAAGATGCAAAAGAAGATCAAGCGGCCCTTCAAATGCATCTAATCTGTAAGATATTTTTTCCAATTTTTTCTCCTATCAGACTGCCCATCCATACGGAAGCCATGTAAGCCATGAAATAAACTTATAAAATATATTGTCTGCTGCGCCAAGTATACCGTTGAATCCGCCCATCATTATTATCACAAACAATGCTATAGAAATATATTGCTCCCTCTGATAGATCCAGATTATTGCCTTATCCGGCAAAAATGCCATCATTATCTTTGATCCGTCAAGCGGCGGTATCGGCAAAAAATTAAATACCGCAAGGCCTATATTCACAGTAATAAGAAATTCAAAAAATATCACTACATATGCCATCAACGAATTTCCTGCTATTTGCGGACCTATTGGCAATACTTGCTTGTAAACCATCAATATCAATGCATTCTGTATCAGGCCTGCCACTATCGCAGCTATAAGGTTTGATACCGGCCCGGCAAGCGCAGACAATGCCATACCTACCTTCGGATTTTTGAATTTCCTCGCATCTACCGGTACAGGCTTTGCCCATCCGAAACCTATCAGCAGCATCAGCGCTGCACCCATGTAATCAATATGGACTAACGGATTGAGTGTTATCCTTCCCTCGCGTTTTGCCGTATCATCTCCCAGCTTATGGGCAACAAATCCGTGAGCACATTCATGCAGCGGCAATACCAAAAACACCGTAAGAAGTATCGAAAGTATATACATTATCACAGTAAGCGTATTACTGTTTCCAGATCTGAGCAAATTCAAAAGCATCTTCGTTCCTCCTAACCAAAAGCGCAGAACCCTGCTTTTTCCAGGCAGGATCCTGCGTTGCGGTTTAACTATTTATTCCTCTGCGGGGTCTTCCTGTGCGTCAAGCTCATCCTCACTATAATCGAATTCAAGAACTTCTCCGCATTCAGGACACTTTATGCTGCCCATATTCAAAGAATTCTCGCTCAGATATACTACATTCTCACAAGTCGGACAGGTTACCTCATATGCAAGATCATCATCTGTGCCAGACCGGCTGTAATTTACATCATCACTATCATAATCTTCATCGTAAATTATATCCTCTACTCCTGCCAGATCCTCGCTTATTCCGTCTACCTGATCGCATACATCGTCATAGCACTGCTCAAGCTCTTTTATCTCCTGCGCCATATCGCCCAGAAGCTCTGCTATCAGCTTGAACACCTTTGTCTGCTTATCCTTCGGATCAAGTTCCAGACCCTCTATCAATCCTTTGATATAAGCCGCTCTTTCGCTAAGCTGCATATTTATTTCCTCCATTATAACGGGTAATTAAGCTCTTGACATATACTCCCCGGTTCTTGTATCTATCTGAATCTTATCGCCCTCATTTATAAAGATCGGAACCTTTATCTCTGCGCCCGTTTCAAGTACTGCAGGCTTTGTTACGTTTGTTGCCGTATCTCCCTTTACACCCGGCTCTGTCTGTGTTACCTCAAGCTGCACGAATGTCGGAGGCTCTACTCCGAAAACATTTCCCTTATATGACATGATCTTACATACCATATTTTCCTTTACAAACTTGAAGTTATCTCCGAGTACGCTTGCATTGATAGGTGTCTGCTCATATGTTTCGCTGTCCATGAAATAATAAAGCTCGCCGTCATTATAAATATATTCCATGTCCTTTCTCTCAATAAAGGCCGTCGGATATTTATCATTAGGGTTAAAGGTTTTTTCTACCACTGCACCGGTGATAACATTTCTGATCTTTGTACGAACGAACGCTGCTCCCTTACCGGGCTTTACGTGCTGGAATTCAATAATGGTAACTACCTGTCCATCCATATCAAATGTAACACCGTTTCTGAAATCGCCTGCTGTAATCATTTAAAAATCCTCCCAAAAAAGTTTATCAATTTAATCCCGAGCTTTGTCGGAACAATTCAGCAAATACGCTTTGTTAATTATACTATACCTAAGATAAAAATGCAAGTTTTTTAATGATTTTCTTTTTTAGCTATCGCTTTTTTATTCTCTGATCCATTATTTTCTTTTCTTTTTACTATTATTACCTTTGCTATTCTGCGATTTTCAACTTCCTGGACCGTAAATCTTGTTTTTCCTATATCTATTGACGGATGTTCGCTGTTTTTCGGTATATAGCCAAGCTTATCCAGTATCACTCCGGCAATCGTATCATTTTCTTCATCTTCAAACGATATCCCTGTAAGCTCTGTTATTTCATCAAGCGGTGTTGCTCCATCCACTGTAAAACTGTGGGCACTGAGTTGTTTTATATCATCATCCTCATTATCGTATTCATCCTGTATACTTCCGACTATAGACTCTATCAGATCCTCCATTGTTATTATGCCGCCTGTTCCTCCGAACTCATCCACGACTACTGCTATCTGTGTCTTATGTGAAGTCATATATTCAAACATTTCACTGCATCTCTTTGATTCAGGTACAAATACTGCTTTCTTTATTATATCTTTTCCTATTTTTCCCTTGGGAGCATTTGTGCTGACAAATTTCAGCAGATCCTTTACGTGTATTATCCCGACAATATCATCTATATCCTCATGATATACCGGCATCCTCGATCTGCCGCTTCTGATTGCTGTTTCGACTACATCCGTTATCCTTGCATCATCCCGGACGGCTATTACATCCTTACGGTGAGTCATTATTTCTCCCACTGATGTATCATCAAATTCAAAAACATTTTCAATCATATCCTTGGTATTGCCTTCAATAAATCCGTTTTCTTCTCCTTCGTCAACCATCAGCATTATTTCATCTTCAGTGAGCTGATTTGAGCCTTTCTCCGTATTTTTTTCCGAAACTCCGACAATAATATCAGAAAGAAACATAATCGGTGCAGTTATAGGACGAAAGAGCGCATTTGTAATCGAAAACACATTTGCTGCCCTAATAATTGCCGAATCAGCATTTTTTTCACCGAGCTTCTCAGGTAACAGCGAAAAAATCAATACAAACATTATCACTGTTATTATAAATATCAAAACCGGTGCAAGAATTGCAGATATCATCTTATTGTGAACAAGTGAAGCAAGTATTCCGCATACTGAATAGAGCGATATATATTCTGTTAAAAATTCAGCAGTTGCAATACCAATAAAAGAGATAATCCGAGCACTGCGTCTGAACCTTGTATCTTCTTCGACATATTTCATTGCTTTAAGAGATTGCTTCTTTCCGGCTTCTGACTGTTTTTTTAATATACTTGCAGAGCAGCTTTCAATTGCTCCCATGTATAGTGAAACAACAAAGCTTGCTGATAAAAACAATGCAATCAGGAATAAACACACGCTTATTACAGTACTATTTCCGCTATAACAGAATAACAAAAATATCATATTATTACTGTCGGAAGAATCCGCCATAGATAAAAACCCCTCTTGCTCATAATATCTTTTTTATAATACGAAAAATACAGAACATTGTCAATTAGCAATTTCACTTATATTACACCCTATGAAGATAAATTTGTAGGTATTTATTATGACAACTTTATCGTACAAACTTATACTATACTGTTTTATAACCGCAGCAAGCCTACGGCTTGCCTTTGCTTGTTGAAAGCATAGATTTAACATAATAAATGAAGGGAGATATACTTATGAACAATTATCTTTTTGAATCACCATTTGACAGAAAAACAAGAGAATCTATTATCGGAGGTCTGATGCTTGAAAACGGTTTTTTATCAAGAGAAACTATCGGTGAAAGCAGATGTTCAAGACCTATTGATATGCTTTGTATCGGAAGCAGGGACAAACAGGTTTTGATTGCCGGAGCATTTCATGGAATGGAATGGCTGACTACCGGTATTCTTTTAAGATTTACACATGATATTTGCACAGCAGTCAAAAGCGGTTCAGTTATTTGCGGAATCCGTATAGGTACATTCCTGAATATGCGTGGATTAGCCCTTATTCCATGTGTAAATCCGGACGGAGTTGAAATTCAGCTTCACGGAGCAGAAGCCGCAGGTGAATACAAGGAGCTTGTAGAAAAAGCGTGTCTTGGAGATACATCAGCATGGCAGGCTAATGCCGCCGGAGTAGATATCAACCATAACTTTTCGGCGGAATGGGAAAAACTTCACGAAGCCGAGATACGCAATGGAATAACAGGACCTTCAGCAACGAGATATGGAGGAAGTTTTCCTGAAAGTGAACCCGAAAGCCGTACAATTGCTTCATATTGCCGCGCCGGAAATATTTCCCATGCGATCGCCATGCACAGTCAGGGAGAAGAAATATACTGGAGTTTCGGGGATTATCATGACGATGAGGCTTATAAAATGGCTCAGGCCATGGCATCAGTCAGCGGATATAAAATCAGTGAACCCCAAGGACTTGCTGTCGGCGGAGGTTTCAAGGATTGGTTTGTACAAAAATTCCGCAGACCTTCCTTCACTGTAGAAATAGGCAAAGGAATTAATCCTTTGCCTGTAAGTGAACTGGAATCAATTTATAATAAGATAAAAGAAATGCTTGTACTTTCCTTAGTTTTGTAATTCTGCCAGAAAGAATAACACATACGATTTTCGGAAAAAAGGAGATTTCGCACTCCGCGGAGTGCGCCGGCGGAAATCAATTTTCAAAAAATTGTACCTTTTTAATAGAATAAACACAAGTTTTTTTGAAAGGGGTCCGGGGGATAACCTTTTTTTCTAAAAAAAGGTTTCCTCCGGCAGGGTTTGGGACAGATTCCCAATATTCTGATGAAGAAAATTGATTTCCATGGGCGGCACCGGCCGCGGTTAGTTTGACAAATAATGATTAGTCTGCTAAAATGTAAAATTGAATATGAGAAAACGAATAGGAATGAGGAACAAAAATGACTTCAGAAAAGCAAATTAACGGTTTTGAACAGTTCAATCTGTCTGAGCAATTAAATCGCTCAATCGCAGATATGGGATTTGAATACCCTACCGATATTCAGTTGCAGGCAATTCCGGCTATGCGCAGCGGTGTCGATATTATCGGCCGGTCTCAGACCGGTACAGGTAAAACAATGGCCTTTGCTATTCCTGCAATAGAAATGATAAATGCTCAAAAAGATAAATCCAGAGTTCTCGCAATCATTATGCTTCCCACAAGAGAACTTGCTATACAATGCTGCAACGAAATAAAAAAACTTACAAAATACTGTGAAGGTATCAGACCAGTCGAAGTCTATGGCGGTGCTCCTATGGACAGACAGATTACTAAGCTTAAAAGAGCTAACATTGTCATCGGTACTCCCGGACGTATAATGGACCATATGCGCAGACGTACTCTCAGACTCGACAGCGTTAAACTTGCAGTTATGGATGAAGCTGATGAAATGCTTAGCATGGGTTTTAAAGAAGATATGGAAACTATTCTCCGCGATACTCCTGCCAACAGACAAACTGTACTATTTTCTGCAACAATGCCGGATAGTATTATGTCCATCACTGAGGAATTTCTTGTCGATCCGCTCATAATAAGCGCTGTTAATAAAAATATTACTCTGGATAATATAAAACAATCCTATGTGGATGTTCCTCAGGGAAGAAAAACAGATGCGCTTAAACTTCTGCTGCATTACTTCTCTCCATCACTCTCTATGGTATTCTGTAATACTAAAAAAACTACTGAGGAGATCGCTGCTTCTCTGATTCAAAGCGGATTTAATGCTGATGCTCTCCATGGAGATCTTAAACAATCTCAGCGTACTGCCATTATGGAGCGTTTCAAAAACGGCAGTTTGTCAGTCCTTGTTGCAACAGATGTTGCGGCAAGAGGTATTGATGTTACTGATGTTGAATATGTTTTTAATTATGATATCCCTCAGAACAACGAATATTATGTTCACCGTATTGGCCGAACCGGCCGTATTGGCAAGGAGGGTAATTCTGTTACAATTTGCAGCGGCAGAAGACAGGTTATTTCTTTATTGGATATCGCTAAAAATACAAAAAGCAATATTAATCAGATTCCTGTGCCAACAGGTGATGATATTAATTTTCATATTGCCGAAGACAATATCCGTAAGGTTTCTCAGACTCTGAAAGAACCTATCGCCCAAAGGTATCGTGATATGGTTAATATGCTTCTTTCCGAAGGAAATTCATTGTTCGATATCGCCGCTGCTGCTTTGCAGCTTCATTTCCGTGATAAGGAAATAAAAATACTGAATATTACTGCCGAAAAGAAACAGTACTCTGAAAACGGAATCAAGGATTACAGCAAAATAATGCTTAATATCGGCAGAGCAAATCGTGTTGCTCCAAATCATATAGTTGCTTCTATCACAGAAAAAAGTATCCTGCACGGAAAAGATATCGGTAAAATTGAAATATATGACGACTGTTCGATTGTTTCAGTTCCAACAGATTCTATCGACGAGGTCCTTGATAGCATGTACGGCGCTAAGGTTTGCGGAAAACCTGTTAAGGTCATCCCTTATGAGGAAAAAAGGAAAGACTCAGGCCGTTTAAGAAAAATCCATCAGGATAACAAATCACATAATAAAAAAACACACGGTAAGGCTGATAGTAAGAACAAAGGCGGAAAAAAAGGTATGCGCAGAAGTTCCGCCAGACACGGTAAATAGTTTATTACAGTAAAAATTTTTACAGGGGATGACTTATTCAATGAAAATAATAATAGTTATTCTGTCGGCTGCAATTCTCATAACCTCGGCGGCCGGATGCAGTAAAGCAGAAAAGGAAGATGAAACTGCTTCGGCTGAAGAGAAAGTATCTGCCATTGTACATAAAAAAGATGAAGTCAGCGTTTCAATCGTATCTGAGTTAATTGAATCAAGCGAATCAGAATATACTATTCCTGACAGTATTGAGGAATATAAAAACGGTTTTCTTAAATATTCTGATACTTCTAAAAAGATATCTGCTGTTTTTTCTTCTGAATTTACTTATCAGAACAAAGAATACACAAACCCCTCAGGTATCTTTCTTACCAATGCCGACGGAAGCGCTTCCCTACAGATTGAAGCTGTAGATAATAAGGGTATTAATCGCAATGACCTTGTCGATTATCTCAAAAACACTTATCCCGATTATAAAGTATATATTAACGACAGCAAGAATATTATTTGCAAGGGATATACAACTGATGCGGGAGATAACAAGGTTTTGCGGTATATGAAAGCAATTATTACCGATAACGGTTACAACGAAGCAGTACTGTACTTTAAAGAGGATAACAAAAGCAAATACGAAAATATTTTTAATAAAATATCTCTTTCTTAATAAAAAAAACACACTGTATTAGTCATGGAACTTTACAGTGTGTTTCTTTTTAAGACAGACTATCAAGAAATTCTATGAAATAGTCGGGCAATTCCGATGATATTGTTATTGTACGGCCGGTGCGGGGATGAACAAATGATATATAATATGCATGAAGACATTGTCCTCTCAAAGATGTTATTACCTTTTTAGGGCCATAAACCGAATCTCCTGCAACCGGATGTCCGATATGCGACATATGTACCCTTATCTGATGTGTCCTACCTGTTTCCAGAGTAAGCTCCAGATGAGTAAATCCATTATATCTTCCAATAACTTTGTAATGTGTAACAGCATTCCGGGAATTCTTTTCAGTCACGGTCATTTTTTTCCTGTCTGTAGGATGTCTGCCGATTGGTGCATCAACAGTCCCCTCATCGTCACGGAAATTCCCGTAAACTACTGCCTGATACTTTCTTGTAAAACTATGCTCCCTGATTTGTTCGGCAAGCAGATTATGAGAAAAATCATTTTTTGCAACTATTAGCAATCCGCTGGTATCTTTGTCAATCCTATGAACTATGCCGGGTCTTAGTACACCGTTTATCCCTGATAGACTATCCTTGCAGTAATACAATAGTGCATTGACAAGTGTGCCGCTGTAATTACCTGCCGCAGGATGTACAACCATACCTTTTGGTTTATTTACAACAAGCAGATCATCGTCCTCATATTCTATCCTGAGAGGAATTTTCTCAGGAACAGCCTCTGGTTCCTCAGGCTTAGGGATCGTTACACTTAGTCTGTCCCCTTTTCTCAGCTTATAATTCTTCATTGGTATCTTTTCATTCACGGTTACATTTCCATTCTCTATCAGCCGCTGAACAGCCGACCGTGTAAGTTCCGTATTCAATGAAATATATGTGTCTATTCTTTCACCTGATACAGATTCATCCGTGATAAATGTTAATTCATTCATTCTCAGATGCCTCTTCTTTTTTATCATTACTACCCTTTATTATTTCAGGAGTAATCATCATACTCAATACAAATATTGCCGCGCCCACAGTTATACAATAATCAGCAAAATTGCAGATAGGCGGGAAAAATGATAACGAAAGATAATCTATTACAAAATGTCTGAATATTCTGTCTATAAGATTGCCTATCCCACCGCCAAGAATCAAAGCTACTGAAACATTAAACATTTTTCCTTTGAATTTTTTAGTTATAAGCAGATATAAAAAAACTCCTATTAGCAATGACGTTATTATTATAAAAAACAATGTACCGTCCTGAAATATCCCGAATGCTGCCCCTTTGTTTTCAGAATACACCAATGTCAGCAAATTATCTATTACGGTCATTCTGCCTATTGGACGAAGATTAGCATATATATAGTACTTTATGATCTGATCAACACCTGCTATCAAAGCAGCTGCTGAAAGAACTATTGCCGTAGTCATAGCTGACCCCCTTAAATGTCAAAGCGGTGCATCCGCAGAGATACACCGCTTAATGCCTGAATAAGATAATTGATTAAAAGCTTTGCTTTCAACAAGCAAAGTCAAGCCGCACACACGCTGTGTTTAATTGAAAAACCCAACTTCCACTTGACCAAATACAGCCGCACGCCGTCTTACAGGGCGCAGATATACTGCGGACACCTCTGAGTAAGCAGAAACACCGACCATACCGGCAGAAGAAACCCGGCAAAACACACTTTGCGGTTAAAACATCAGATTTATCTTTTCCTTTTGTTGTCTTTCTTCTTGTTATCGTAACTGTTCTCTCTTACGCTTCCGAATTTAACCTCAGATGCTTCTGTTTTCATCACAACAGGCTTACGGATATTTTCTTCTGAGGATGAAAAAGTCACCTCTTCCTTGTCCGCAGACGCAGTCTTCTCTGGATTTTCTGACTGTTTATTTTCAGCAGCATCATTTACAGCAGATTCCTTTTCATCCTGAGCTTTTGTATCATCAGTCTCTTTTTTCTCATCCTGTTCAGCAGGTTCATTGCCCTTCATTGCAGGGTAATTCTTATCAAGCTCTTGTTTTTTGCTTTTCAGATCATTCCCTTTGGCAATTGAATTTATCAGGCTCAGATGCTCTTTATACGCTATAAGAAGAGTATTCTTGAATTTATTTGCCTCGCCCATGAGTTTTAGGATATTTCTCTTCTGTGTATCCAGTATTTTATTATTCTCTTCTATCTTTGCAGATGATTCAGCTAATGCCTCATTCAACAATGCATTTGTTTTTGCATCAGTTTCTGCATTGATCTTATCGGCTCTCTCCTTAGCATCATTGACGATCTTTTCGGATTCTTCTTTTGCTTCGGCAAGCAGCTTATCTGCCTTTTCCTGTGACTGTGTTATCTTACTATCAGCCTTTTTGTTTGCTTCTGTAATAACCTGCTTTGCAGTCATCTGGGCGCTTACAAGTACACTTTGCAGTACATCCTCCTGCTCCTTGTAATCCTGTATCTCCTTATCCTGAGCCGCTATACGGCTTTCCAGTTCCTTATTTTCCAACTCAAGACTTCTTACCTTTTCTATCACATTATCTATAAAGCTGTCTACATCCTCGATCTTATATCCGCCAAGACCGGATTTTCGCAGTGAAATATTTTCGATTTCCTGTAAAGTTATCATTACTGTTCCCTTTCCGTTTCATTTTTCAGATCGTAATCGACCGGCAATCAGAAATATACATTATCGCTGCCGACCTCATCCATTGCATCCTGTCCGGAGAGTGTAACATTACTCGGCATAATGATAAACGTATCCTCTGCCACTTTTTTTACATTGCCGTTATTCGCATATGCCACGCCGCCAAGAAAGTCTATTATTCTTCTTGATACATCCTTATTTGTATCCTCTACATTCAGGATAACTGTATGCATTTGCATAAGCTCATTAGCCATTTCCTTTACAGACGGATCAAACGCTTCCGGCTTGAACAGAACAAACTGTACACTTGCACCGCTGTTCATATTCATTACATTGCTGCTTGAAGAATCATCATTTCCGCTGTCACCTGCACCCGCATCGTCATAGTTATCTTCTGCTGATGAGGTATCCTCTGCTGTTTCTGTATCATCATAAAAATCATCATACTCAACCTCATCCTCAGGCTGTCTGAGTATACTTTTAAACTTTCCCATAATATTAGCCATTTTATTTTCCTCCTGATATTATCTGTATATTCTGGCACCAAAAAGTCCTGATCCGACTCTTATCATATTTGCGCCGCACAGAATTGCTTCTTTATAATCTTCGGACATTCCCATTGACAAATAGTCCATATATACATTATCCGATTTTTTTGTCGAAATGTCAATAAAGATTTTATACATTTTATCAAAAAATTTGCAAATTTCTTGTTTTGAATCACATATCGGGGGTACAGACATCAATCCGCGTACCTTAATATTCTTCAAAAGACTTATTTCTCCTATCAGCTCCTCCAGTTGTTCTTCCATCACTCCGGATTTGTTTTCTTCTCTGCCGATATTGACCTCAATAAGTACATCTGTCGTCAGTTTATTCATCTCAGACTGTCTTGATATTTCTTTTGCAAGCTTAAGGCTGTCAACAGATTGTATCATTGAAACCTTCCCTATTATCTGGCGTACCTTGTTTGTCTGAAGATGACCAATAAACTGCAAATCTGCATTTTTCAGATCGTATGATTCATATTTGGAAAGCAGCTCCTGTACCCTGTTTTCTCCGATTTTTTTCAAACCGAGCGATATCGCATAATTAATAAACTCGGGCTCAACCGTTTTTGTTGCTGCTAAAAATGTTATTTCCTCCGATTTCCTTCCGCTTTCCTCTGCCGCTTTTGCTATGTTTTCGGTAATTTCGAAATAATTTGCCTTTATATCATCATATCTTTTCTGTTTATCTGTTAATAATTTTTCCGTCATAAAGATTTGCTCCTTCCACCACAACATCATCATATGCTTTCAGAATTCCGTACTCTTGTGTTATCCATTCCTCCTTATCCGGTGAATTCTTGCATACCACAAAATCCTCTCCGGTATAAATGACTATGATCTGCTTGAATTGCAGCTCATTACCTATCTGAACAAACACACCTTTGACTGTTTTGGATTCAGTTTGTTTATTTCCGTTTTCGTCCGAAGTTGTTTCCCTTACCTGTCTTTCATGAACTGCCGACTTGGGTACGTATATCCCCTTAAACGTATTTACTACTATCGAAATATCCTCCATGCGTACATTTGCCATCTCAGGATTCATATAATTTCCTTTGAGTATTATCACTGCTTCAGACGTCTGGGTTTTCTGATTTACAGATTCAAGCTCCACTGATATTATCGAACTGCTTACCGTAGGTATATCCACCCACAATGATTCCGCATTCTTTATCTTGAGTGCCTCTTCTGCACTTACTTCACAGGCTATATACCAATACACTCCCCCGAGAGTTTTGCCTATTACATTATCAGCCACTGCTTTTTTCTTTATCTTTTCTGATGACAGATCTCCCGGATATATATTTTTTACATCAGAAGTTGAATAGCAGTCCTCATATCCGTCTGCTCTGCTGACAAAATACCCTGTATAGTTTGATTTTACTGTTTTACACGACATAGCAGATGTATTCTTCTTCAGCTCGCTTACCTTGCTTTGAAGCTCTGTTATTTTCGATGAAAAATTCTTGACTTTTTCTGTTACAAGCTGTCTTTGATTTATATGATAAATCATTGTTTCGGTATCTTTCCCTGCTGTTACAAAATCTTCATTTGATACTGATTTATTGATTTCGGATAGCATTGAAGATATATTCCGGTCTATATCATCCGGAGCGACAGTTATCGCTGCTCCTGTTTTATCAAGCTGCTCCAGTTTGCTTATCTGAGCTTCAAGCTTATCTATCATCTGTTTATCAGCTGCTGTTTTTTCATCCTTATATACACTTGCAACCTCTTCGTTCTTTGCTATTTTATCTCCATCATTCACATTATATGAAATAAAACCGTCATTATCGTTTATTATCAGATTTTCATCACGTATAAAATATCCTGACACCGGAATAGCATCCGATACATTCATTATATTTGCTGTTTCGGTTTTGATCTGAGTAAAATTAGCTTTTAAGATTACAGATACGATATAAGCGATCAATAAAAGCGTGATCACAGCGATAGCGATTTTCTTTATTATTACCGTTCTATCACTTTTTTCCATCTTCTCCACTCCTAATTGTTAGCGTTATTCCATTCAGTCTTAATAGTCATATCATTTATTTCCTGATATAGAACTCAGTCTGACACTTTGCAAAAGCACTCGTCTATTATTTTCACTGCCTCGTTATATACATCACTGCATTTATCTGCCTCTATCCATTTTATATATTTATCCCTTTTAAACCATGTCAGCTGACGTTTTGCATAATGTCTTGTTTCCTGTTTAAGCTTGTCAACAGCCTGTTCAAGACTGACTTCTCCGTCAAGGTACGGTTTTAGCTCCTTATAACCTATTGCAGCCGATGCAGTATTTCCTATTTCACTTTTGTAAAAGCTTTCTGCTTCCTCCAACAAACCATTTTTCATCATTATATCAACACGTTTGTTTATCCTGTCATACAGCTTTTGTCTGTCGGCATATGTGATACCTATTGCTGCAATATCATAAGGTGAGGGCTCTGACCTTGACTCAAGTATCTGACGGGACATTGTTTTTCCTGTCAGCTTATATATCTCTATTGCTCTTATAATTCGCTTTGAATTTGACGGCAAAAGCTTCTGAGCCGTTTCCGGATCGAATGTACGTATATATTCGATCATTGCCTGTCCTCCCCTGGTACGGTATTGTTCCATAAGCGCAGCTCTCAATGATTCATCAGTTTCTTCCTCCGAAAAGCTTATATTTTCAAGAAACGATCTCATATACAAGCCGGTTCCACCGCAGATTATCGGCAGATTGCCCCGCGCTGTTATTTCTGCTGCTTTTTCATGCGCAAGTTTAACATACTGTGATACTGAAAAGCTTTCGCGCGGCTCAAGCAAATCCATAAGATGGTGCGGTATTCCCTGCATTTCATCCTTTGTCGGCTTTGCAGTTGCAATAGACATCCCTTTATATATCTGCATTGAATCCGCTGAAATTATTTCTCCGCTGTAATACTTTGCAAGACGTACAGACAACGCTGTTTTTCCTGACGCTGTTGGTCCTGCTACCGCTACTATTCTGATTTTGTCATCTGACATTTTCATCTTCCTGTCTTATCAGTTTTTTCATTGCCCCTATCGCAGTTTTCAGCGCAGAATCCATATCAAAATCATCACTGTCTTTAATACCCTTGTTTTTACGTTCCTGATTCCATAATGCATGAAGAACACAACCAACACGTATTCCACGTACCGCACCAACCGTAAACAGGGCTGCTGTCTCCATTTCCGAAGCTAAAACACCAAGTCTTTTCCAGGCATCCCATTTATTCTCCAGTTCATAGCCGACTGGCATCGACTGCGGTGAATGCTGTCCGTAGAATGAATCCTTACTCTGTACAACACCTGTATGTACACGTAATGACATTTCTCCGGCCGTATCCACAAGTGCCTTAAGTACCTGATAATCAGCCGCAGCGGGGTATTCTATCGGTGCATACTCCTTTGTTGTTCCCTCCATTCTGACGGCTGCTGTTGGGATAATTATATCACCCGGTATGATATCCTGCTGCATTCCTCCGCACGTTCCTACACGCACAGCTGTTTTCAAACCTATCTGCGAAAGCTCTTCAAGCGCTATAGCTGCGGAAGGTCCGCCTATCCCCGTTGATGTTACTATAACCCTTTCTCCTGATATCATTCCGGCAACCGAACGGAATTCACGGTTAAATGCTATTAATTCCGGATAATCCAGAAAATCTGCTATCTTGTCTACCCTGCCCGGATCTCCCGGCAAAACAGCATATTTAAAACTATATTTTTTGGGAATATTAAGGTGAAAAAGTATTTCTTCATTCATTGATATCACTTCCTTCACAAACCTAAAAAGCTTTTAAAGCCTTCCCCGTAGGAAAGGCTGTTTTTTATTCAGAACATATCCTTGCGTTTGAGGATAATATACATTATAACCATCAATACCGCCGATATTGCGATCGGGAACCACCACAACTGATCAAACGGCAAACCACCTATTATATTCATTCCGTATATGCCGGAGATGACCGTAGGAACAGATACCAACAATGTAAGTGATGCCTGTATTTTCATTACTATATTCAGGTTATTTGAAATGATCGATGCAAAAACATCCATTGTTCCGTTAAGAATGTTAAGATATATCGCTGCCATATCAACAGCCTGTTTTACTTCTATCAGCACATCCTCCAAGAGATCCTGATCTTCCTCATAAAGCTTTATGTATCTCCCGCGCATTATTTTTTCAAGCGTTATTTCATCGGATTTGAGCGACGATGAAAAATATACCAACGATTTTTCAACATCAAGCAGCTGTTCAAGCTCCTTATTTTTTGCACTGCGGCGCAGACTTCTTTCAATACGGTTGCTTATCTTATCTATCTGTTTAAGATACTGAAGATATTTTGATGCCATTCTCAGCATTATATGAAGAACAAAATGCGTTTTGAAATTAGTCATTACATTCCTCACTACACCTTCAGAAAACTCCGTCAATATCGTACTTTCACGCAGTGCTACAGTAATTACGTTATTCTCCGTTATCATTATACCGATAGGCATTGTCGAATAAGAAATACTTCCTGAAACTCTTTCCACCACCGGCACGTCAATTATGATAAGGGTTGTATCATCCTCACTGTCTATATGCGCAGATTCCTCTTCATCAAGCGCGGATCTTAAAAGCTCCGGCGGAATATTGAAAAAATCAAGCAGATACTGAACCTCATTATCCTCCGGGGAAACACAGTTTACCCAACAGCCGGGTTCATAATTTGGTATTTCCTCGATCCTTCCATTAACGGTTTTATAGTAATTGACCATCGGGATCGTCCTTTCCATTTACAGAGCACAGGTAATAATGCATTGTGCTCATTTTTAATTAAACAATATAGCTTTTGACTGTAAGGGTCAGAACTCATGCATTACCACCTCCGATGATCAGATATATTCTTACCATATCAATGATACATTACTATTATATACAAATTTTGCATGATAATCAAGATTAATTTCTATATTTTATCAAAAAGTCATCTGACAAGAGAAACATTGTCATCACCTATTCTTTTTCTCAGTTCTGTAATCATAACTTTATTTACATCCACCCACATTGACGGCGGTGTCCTCCATAGTTTTTTACTACTGACAAAATATATGAACAGCGGTACTGTCCCATCAAAAATATCAATCACCTGCATAGCACGTTTGTATTCTGTACTGCTTTCGTCCGGAACTCTCAGGTATAATCCCGGAGGAGTATTATTTCCCGATGATTTCTGACTCATCTTCGCATTCTCAGCATTTTCCGGAACCGGCAATACTTTATCGCACACTATCTGAGGCGCTTCATCATCTCGTCTGCTTATTACACCAACGACTCTGACAATATTCCCCTCCAGTATCATTCCTCCGTATTCATCATATACCTTCGGAAATACTATCATTTCCAATGCTCCGTATTTGTCCTCTATACCCGCAAACGCCATCCGCGCATTATTCTTTGTTATCTTTGTTTTGACATTTGATATCATGCACAGTATATCTATCTTCTGACCATCGGGATATGCGTTCGATTCATCGCTTAATATATCACATATTTTATCGGACTCCATAGCCTTGATTATTTCATCATATTCACTCATAGGATGTCCGCTCAGGTAAAGTCCTGCCGTTTCACGTTCCATATTAAGAAGCTCTTTTTGAGAAAACTCACCCGCTTCCGGCAGTACCGGTTCTCCTCCTGTTGTCAGTCCATCGCCAAACAGACTCATCTGTCCTTCCATACTGATTTTCTTTTCCTCAGCTATCTGCTCCAGAAAAGACGTCATTGCCATAAGCATTTGTCGTCTGTTAGCTCCAAGACCGTCAAGCGCTCCGCATTTTATCAGATTTTCAAGCGATCTCTTGTTAAGCTCCCTGCCGTACACTCTGCTGCAGAAATTGTAAAATGATACAAACTTTCCGTTCTGTCTTTCTGCTGTTATATTATCTATCAACCCTCTGCCGATACTTTTTACAGCTTTAAGTCCGAACCTTATTTTATTTCCGCTGACAGTAAATCCCGGTTCACTTTCGTTTACATTCGGCGGCAGAACTATTATATTATGCTTTGCACATTCATCTGTATATGCTGCGACCTTTCCGCTGTCACCAAGCACGCTTGTCAGAAGGGCTGCGAGATATTCACCGGGATAATAGTATTTTACATAAGCAGTCTGGTAGGAAATATATGCATATGCCGCTGCGTGGGCACGATTAAATGCATATGACGCAAAGCTTTCCATCTCGGAGAATATATCAACTGCCAGTTCCTCACTTATTCCTCTTCTTATGCAGCCTTCAACAATGACATTCCCGTTTTCGTCAGTCAGACCGTTAATAAATATTTGCTTTTCCTGCTCCATCACGGTTTTCTTCTTTTTCGCCATTGCGCGGCGCACTATATCCGCCCTTCCGAGAGAATAGCCTGCAAGTGAACGGAATATCTGCATTACCTGCTCCTGATAAACTATACATCCGTATGTCACCTCTAAGATCGGTTTCAGAAGCGGATGCTTATATGTGATCTTTTCGGGATGGTGACGATTACTTATATACCTTGGTATGGAATCCATAGGGCCAGGACGATACAGAGAAATAACGGCAATAATATCCTCTATGCTTTCGGGCCGAAGCTGTATCAGGACATTTTTCATTCCTTTGGATTCAAACTGAAAAACTCCCTCGGTATCTCCCCTTGCATACATCTCAAGAACACCTTTATCATTATCGGGTATATTCCTTATAGAAAAACCGCTGTCATGACGGCGTATCATTTTTTCCGCATAGCTCAGGACCGTCAGGTTGCGCAGCCCAAGAAAATCCATCTTAAGCAATCCCAGCTCATCCAGTTCCGTCATTGTAAACTGTGTAACAGTAATATCATCGTTTTTTGCGAGCGGAACATATTCTGATACGGGCTTATCCGTTATTACTACACCTGCTGCGTGTGTTGTTGTATTTCTCGGCATACCCTCTAACTTCATGGCAGTATTTATAAGTTCACGCACTGTACTGTCACCGTCATAAAGTTGTTTCAGCTCTTTTGAAGTTTCGAGTGCCCGCGACAGCGTCATCCCGATATCACGCGGTATCATTTTTGAAACTCTGTCACATAATGCATATTGTATCCCGAGTGCCCTTCCTACATCACGCACTGCCGCTTTTGCTGCCATTGTTCCGAAGGCTGTTATCTGTGCAACACGGTCAGCACCGTATTTTCTTATAACATAATCTATTACCTCCTGCCTGCGCTCAGTGCAGAAATCTATATCAAAATCCGGCATACTCACTCTTTCGGGATTAAGAAATCTTTCAAACAAGAGGTTATATCTGATCGGATCAATTTCTGTAATACCTATACAGTATGCCGCAAGACTTCCTGCGCCGGAACCTCTGCCTGCGCCCACCGGTATATCATGTTTTTTCGCATAATTCACATAATCGGCTACTATCAGGTAATAATCCACATATCCCATCTGTGATACCACACCAAGTTCGTACTCCAGACGGTCTTTTATACTCTGATCCGGGTTTTCACCGTAGTATCTATACAATCCATCATAACAAAGCCTGCGGAAATAGTTATAGTGATCCTCATTTCCGGGTACATCAAAACGCGGAAGCTTTGTTTTCCCGAATTCTATTTCAACATTGCAGCGTCGGGCTATCATTGCTGTGTTTTCGATCGCCTGAGGTACTTCCGGAAAAAGCCCACGCATTTCACTCTCACTCTTCAGATAGAATTCATCGGTCGGAAATGCAATCGGATTAGGTTCATTTACTGTCTTGTTCGTTTGTATGCACAACAGTACCTTTTGTGTTTTGCTGTCCTCTTTTTTTATATAATGACAGTCGTTGGTCGCTGCAAGAGGTATATCAAGCTCCCGGGACAGACGTACGATCATCGGATTTATTTTTTTCTGCTCCGGTATACCGTGATCCTGCAATTCAAGATAATAGTTTTCCCTGCCGAATATCTTCTGATACTGCAATGCCTTTGCCTTTGCTCCTTCATAATCATTATTCATCAAAGCCCTTGGTATTTCCCCCGCAAGACATGCAGACAATGCTATAAGTCCTTCATGGTATTTCTCGAGCAATTCCATATCGACTCTAGGTTTACCGTAAAATCCCTCAGTCCAGGCAAGTGAAACAAGCTTCATTAGATTCCGGTATCCTGTATTGTTTTCGCACAAAAGGACAAGGTGTCTGTTTTCTCTGTCTGCTTCACTGAACCTGTCCATACGTCCTCTCGGAGCAACGTATACCTCACAGCCTATGACCGGATGTATCCCTTCTTCCTTCGCCGCTTTATAGAATTCTATCACACCGTACATCACACCGTGATCTGTAATTGCTATACTTTCCTGACCAAGCTGTTTAGCCGCTTTTACCAATTCTTTGATCTTGCATGCCCCATCAAGAAGACTGTATACAGTATGTACATGAAGATGTGCAAAACCCATCCGGACCGTCCCCCTTTTTAGCGTTGTTTCATACCCGACCATGTTTTTTATCCTGCGCACTTATCTCATATAAACACTCATTGCGCAGTTCATCACTGTTTCTGTTTTTCCTTCCTGTGCTTATACTGACAAGACTCATTCCAAGCTTTTCCATAACTCTTTTCGACGCAGTGTTTTCACTGTCTGCATGAGCAATATACTTTTTCAGACCGTATTTTTCGGTACAGTATTTCATAAAATGTCTGACTGCTTCAACGGCATATCCGTTCCCCCAATAATTCTTATGTATTATCCAGCCGAATTCTCCGACTGTTCCGTTTTCAAGAAATTCTACGCTTACCGCTCCGATATGCTTATCGTCAAGCATAACTGCCGCATCGAGATATTCAGGTTTATCACTGTTCCACTGCTTTTCGCATTTACTCAGATAATCCATCACCTCACTGCCGTCATCACAAGGCATGAAACACATCATCCGTGTATTTTCTATATCTGTGGAATACTCGTATGCCGTACTGTAATGTTTTACTGCAAGCGGTTCAAGCGATATTCTTTCGCATTTGATAATCATACACTTCATACCTCATATCTGTACATGATTCCATGAAATAACAAGAATCACTTTTTCCATTCTCTAAAGTTCAAAGTATTACAAACATCACTTGAAAATAATAATACGACTTAGTCTATTATTTATTCTTGAAATACATATAGACCTGACATTTAATCATACCGTTGTATAGCTTTCTGCGTTTATCTGCAGACCGGCCGAAGCTGTTTTCAAAACTGTCATCGGGACTTATGACAGTGTAGCTGTAACCAGGCCGCTTAAAAAATTTCTTTCCCATTATTCTGTACAGTTCTCTTGCCTGTTCTATATCAAGCAGTCTTTCTCCATAAGGAGGATTAGATATTATAGCTGCTCTCTCAAAATCAGCATCAAAATCAGCAATCCCGCGTCTTTCAGCATGAATACGTTTTTCCACTCCTGCCTTCTTGGCATTTGCAAGTGTCAGCTCAACTGCCGCCGGATCGATGTCGTAACCATAAGCCTGAAATTCAGCATCGCGCTTAATGAGATCCAGACAACGCTCGCGCTCCACAGACCATACCTCAGATGGTATGACCTCCCATTTTTCCGCTGCAAAGCTCCTCCTTATTCCAGGCGCTATATTCATTGCCTTAAGCGCTGACTCTATCAGTATCGTTCCCGATCCGCAAAACGGATCTATCACCGTACTGAACGGACGCACATGAGAAAGATCAGCCATTGCTGCTGCAAGTGTCTCCTTTATCGGCGCTTCTGTCGCATCTCGTCTGTATCCTCTTTTATGCAGACCTTCACCTGATGTATCAAGCATAATGCTTACCTGATCCTTCATGATCAAAAATTGTATCTGATGACGGCTGCCGGTTTCATCAAACCAGCTTTTACCGTATTTTGCCGAAAGTCTGCCTACAACTGCTTTCTTTATTATTTTCTGACAATCCGGAACACTTGCAAGCTTTGAGCTTACACTGTGTCCTTTTACCGGAAATTCCTCATCTTTGCCTATCCACTGCTCCCACGGTATTTTTTTTACTCCCTGAAACAATTCCTCGAAGCTTAACGCTCTGAACTGTGCGAGCAGAATATGCACTCTTTCGGCATAACGTGAACAGAGATTTACCCTTGCAAGAGTATGCATATCTCCCTCAAACAGCACTCTGCCGTTTTCTGCACGGACATTTTCAATTTCCATTCTTTTCAACTCATCAGCGCATATTCCCTCTATACCAAAAAGGCACGGTACTGAAAAATTGATTTTTTCCATAATATTTCACCCTGATTTTCTTTTAATTTACTATTTCAATCGTAAGTACTATTTTAACCCATTAATCTGAAAAAAGCAAGGCCCGATGCAGCGCTGAGTGTTTCCGCTTTCCGGTGCTTTTGTTGGGGCGCTGGGTCTCGCCTGCCGGCTCGGTCGGCGCTGCTGCTGCGCAGCGGTGTCCACCGGACACCCG
>CACYDC010000182.1 GCA_902773025.1 uncultured Ruminococcus sp. | reverse complement strand
CACCAGACAAGAAGATGGAACCCTAAGATGGCTCCTTATATCTTCACAGAGAGAAACGGTATTTATATTATCGATCTCCAGAAAACAGTAAAGAAACTTGAGGAAGCTTACAACTTTGTCCGTGAGCTTTCAACGGAAGGAAAGTCTGTCCTTTTTGTAGGTACAAAAAAGCAGGCTCAGGATTCTGTAAAGGAAGAAGCACTCCGTGCAGGTGCATATTATGTAAATGCAAGATGGCTCGGCGGTATGCTTACAAACTTCACAACGATCCGTCGCAGAATTGAAAGACTTAATCAGCTCCGTACAATGGAATCCGATGGAACATTCGATCTTCTTCCTAAGAAGGAAGTAATCAAGCTTAACCTTGAAATCGAAAAGCTTGAAAAGTTCATGGGCGGTATCAAGGATATGAAAGAAATTCCGGGCGCTCTGTTCATTGTTGATCCTCGTAAGGAGAGAATTGCAGTTGCAGAAGCTAAGAAACTTGGTATTCCGATCGTCGCTATTGTAGATACAAACTGCGATCCTGATGAGATCGATTATGTTATCCCTGGTAACGATGACGCTATTCGCGCAGTAAAGCTTATTTCCGGAGCAATGGCTAATGCTATTATCGAGGGAAATGAGGGCAGAATGGGTGCTGCAGCTGCTGAAGAGGAAGAGGAAGCAACCGAAGAATAAGTAATAACAGAATAGCCGCAATTAAGTTTGCGGCTATTTTTTAAAGAATATAATAAATGGAGGTTATTTAAAATGGCATTTACAGCAAAAGATGTTATGAAACTCAGAGAAAAAACCGGCTGCGGTATGATGGACTGCAAAAAAGCACTTACTGAAGCAGACGGAGATATGGATAAGGCAATTGATGTTCTCAGAGAACAGGGCCTCGCTAAAGCAGCAAAGAAGGCATCAAGAATAGCAGCAGAAGGTGTTGCTTATGCTTGTACAAATGACGAAGGTACAAAGGGTGTTGCGCTTGAAGTAAACGCTGAAACTGACTTCGTTGCAAAGAATGCTGAATTCCAGGCATTTGTAAAGACTGTGGCTCAGACAGTAATGGATACAGAACCGGCTGACGTGGCAGATCTTCTTACAAAGACTGCTGTAGGTACAGAAGTAACAGTAGCAGATCTTCTTCAGGAGAAAATCCAGACTATCGGTGAGAATATCGTTATTCGTCGTTTCAAGCTTTATGACGGCGCAGTTTCAGCATATATCCATGCTGGAGGAAAAATCTCAGTTCTTGTTAAGTTCGATACTGACGTTGCAGGTAAGGATGGCTTTGCTGAATATGCAAAGGATGTTGCAATGCAGGTAGCAGCAGTAAATCCGTCATATCTTAAGAAGGATGATGTTCCTGCTGAGGTTCTTGAGCATGAAAAGAAAATCATGACAGAACAGGTTATGAATTCCGGTAAGCCCGCTAATATAGCAGAAAAAATTGTAATGGGTAAGATCGGCAAGTATTACGAGGAAAACTGTCTTGTAAATCAGGCATTTATTAAAGAAAACAAGATCAGTGTTGATCAGTATACGAAGCAGACTGCAAAGACACTTGGCGGTAAGATCGAGATCGTTGAGTTTGTTCGTTTTGAAAAGGGAGAAGGCCTTGAAAAAAGAGCAGACGATTTTGCTGCTGAGGTTGCAAGCATGGTAAAATAATATGATTTGTTTCAGGGTAAGTAGTTTATCGGTTATTCCGGTGAAAATACTTACCCTGTTTTTTATTATTTGTTGTAGGATTAGTACAAAAATTAACAATTTATACTTTACTTTATCGCTTATGTATAGTAAAATATATATTATGATGAAATAATAAATTTGGGAGAGTTGATATTATGGAACCAAAATATAAGAGGGTGCTTTTAAAGCTCAGCGGTGAATCACTCGCAGGAGAAAATAAACATGGAATCGATTTTGATACCGTTCTTAAGTTTTGTGAACCAATAAAAAAGCTTAATGATATGGGTGTGGAAATCGGTATAGTTGTCGGAGGAGGAAACTTCTGGAGAGGACGCTCAAGCGGTAATATGGATAGGACCAGAGCAGATCATATGGGAATGCTTGCGACTGTTATAAATGCACTTGGCGTATGTGATACACTTGAACAGCTGGGACTTGAGGTCAGAGTGCAAACTGCTATTTCTATGCAGCAGGTTGCCGAACCATATATTAGAAACAGAGCTATACGACATCTTGAAAAGGGAAGAATTTTAGTTTTCGGCTGTGGAACAGGAAATCCTTTCTTCTCTACAGATACAGCTGCGGCATTGAGAGCTGCTGAGATAGAAGCTGATATAATACTTAAAGCAACAATGGTTGATGGTGTATATGACAGTGATCCGAAGAAGAATCCTGATGCAAGAAAATATGACAAGATCTCATTCCATGATGTACTCAATAAAGATCTTGCTGTAATGGATAGTACGGCTGCTGCAATATGTAAAGATAATAATATACCTATTATTGTTTTCAGCCTTGAAAACCCTGAAAATATCGTATCCGCTGTATGCGGTGAAAATGTCGGAACTATTGTTGAATAAGAATGGAGGAAATAATTATGAAAACAGTAATAAAAAGTGCTGATGATAAAATGACAAAATCTGTTAGTCATCTTGAAACAGAGTTTTCTGAGATTCGTGCAGGGCGTGCGAATCCGTCTGTGCTCGACAAAGTTCGTGTTGATTATTATGGAACTCCGACACCTGTTAATCAGGTAGCGGCTGTTTCTGTAACAGAAGCGAGAACGCTGATAATACAGCCATGGGATACATCTCTTCTCAGAGCAATTGAAAAAGCTATACAAACATCAGATATCGGTATTAATCCACAGAATGACGGAAAGATAATAAGAATGATTTTCCCGCCGCTTACTGAAGACAGACGTAAGGAAATAGTGAAGGAAATTGCTAAAATGGGAGAAGATGCAAAGGTTGCAATTCGTTCAACAAGAAGAGAGGCAATGGATAAGCTTAAGGCAATGAAAAAAAGCAGTGAGATAACTGAGGACGATCAAAAACACGGAGAAAAGAAAATACAGGATATCACAGATAAGCATATCAAGAATATTGATAGTCTTACTGAGAAAAAGCAGAAGCAGATAATGGAAATTTGATTGAATGAAAATGGAATATCTCGGCAAGATTTTATTCTTGCCGAGTTATTTTAATTAAAAAATGAGAAATGATAGTGTACTGTCAGTTGTCATATTTTAATTAATGAGGTGAAAAAAATGCTTGATAAAAACTCAAAATTATATATTCCGGAACACGTTGGAATAATTATGGACGGAAACGGAAGATGGGCTAAAAAAAGAGCTCTGCCCAGGAGTGTCGGACATAAATTTGGCGCTCAGAATTTCAGGAAAATAACAAGGTATATTAGTAAAACAGGTGTAAAAGTGCTCACATTATACGCTTTTTCTACCGAAAACTGGAAAAGACCTCTTGACGAAGTAAATGCATTGATGAAACTTTTTAGACAATACCTTGTAGATTCACTTACAGATTTCAGAGAAGATGATATAAAAGTAGTATTTATAGGAGATCGATCAGCATTTGATCCTAAACTGAGGGAGCTTATTGAAGAAAGTGAACAGGTGGCAAATGATAGAAAAGGTATGCTCCTTAACATTGCTATGAATTACGGTTCAAGAGATGAGATTCTTATGGCAGTTAAAAAGCTTTGCAAGAACGTCAGAGATAACGGTGTAGATCCGGATTCATTAACGGTGGATGATATTTCTTCAAATCTGTATACAGCTGGTACCCCGGATCCTGATCTTATTATCAGAACCGGAGGAGAACTCAGGCTTAGTAATTTTTTGCTTTATCAGTCGGCATATTCCGAGTTTTATTCTACAGAAACATTGTGGCCTGATTTTCATGAAGAGGATTTTGATAAGGCAATTATAGAATTTAATAAAAGAAACAGACGTTTCGGGGGTGTATAAATGCTTAAACGGATTTTATCAGCCGGAATGTTAATAACGGTTATGGGATCAGTTGTTGTTATAAGCATATTTTGCAGCTTTATAATTGATGTTTTTATTGCCCTGATATGTGTGTGCTGTGTTTTTGAATTTTGCAAGGCTGTTAAAACTTTGAAAATATACCAGATTAGTATTACATCTATGTTATTTTCATGTATGTATTCCCTTTTGATATCATTTGGATTATCAGAGCTTGCTTTTTATGGATATACTATTATTATGCTGTGTATGCTTGTTTTTTTTCATGAAAAAATATCCTTTAAGGATTTTGCATATACATACAGCATGACAATATTGATTACGCTTTCTTTGTCTGCTGTTGTAAAAATGAAAAGCGTGGATGAATTGCATATAACGATGTATTTTATAATGTCGATTGCTATACCATGGCTTGCGGATGTGGGAGCATATTTTACGGGAGTATTCCTTGGTAAGCATAAACTTTGTCCAAAAATAAGTCCGAAGAAAACTATAGAAGGCGCTGTAGGAGGCGTTCTGTTCTGTATTTTTTCTTCTGTTATACTTTCCTACCTTATTGTTTTGATCTTTTATCAGGGAAAAGGTGATATAAACTATCTAACAGTTGTAATTATCGGAACTGGGGGTTCGTTGCTGTCAATAATAGGCGATCTTAGTTTTTCTGTAATAAAGAGGGCTTACTCTGTCAAGGACTACGGTGATCTTATACCTGGACATGGCGGTATTTTAGACAGATTTGACAGTGTTATAACATTTGTTCCTTATATGTATGCCGTAATGTTGTATTTTTCAGTTATTTCAGTTTAAAGGAGTGAAACAGCTATGACAAGCAAAATTTCTGTATTAGGCTCAACAGGCTCGATCGGTACGCAAACCCTGGATGTCGCACGTATGCATGGAATAAAAGTCACTGCTCTGACAGCAAATCATAATATAAAGCTTCTTGAGCAACAGGCCAGAGAATTTAACCCTGAAATGGTATGTGTGCTTGATACCGGGGCAGCGGCACAATTGAAAATAGCATTGAGTGATACTGATATTGATGTTTTTTGCGGTGAAGAGGGTATTATCAATGCAGCACAGGAAAAAACTTCAGATACTGTAGTAAATGCAATAGTTGGAGTTGCTGGTCTTTTACCAACAGTCGCTGCCGTAAAAGCAGGAAAAAATATTGCTCTCGCCAATAAAGAAACATTGGTTTCAGGCGGAAGTATAGTAATGAAAGAAGTAAAAGAACATAATGTGAAGCTTTACCCGGTTGATAGTGAACATTCTGCGATTTTTCAGTGCTTGCAGGGCTGTCCGGAAAACTCGCTGAAAAAAATAATACTTACTGCCTCCGGAGGGTCTTTTTTCGGAAAAAAGAGAAAAGATCTGGAAAACATTTCAGTAAAACAAGCCTTGAAACATCCTAACTGGTCTATGGGCGCTAAGATTACTATAGATTCTTCAACAATGATGAATAAGGGTCTTGAAATCATTGAAGCATCATGGTTATTTGATTGTAAGGATGAAGATATTGATGTGCTTATACACAGAGAAAGTATAATACATTCGATGATACAGCTTAAGGATAATGCAGTAATTGCTCAGCTTGGTGTACCTGATATGAGAATACCTATACAGTATGCACTTACTTATCCAGAAAGATTGCCCTCACCGTCAGCAGAGTTGGATTTGTCAGAGTTGGGTGGAATGACTTTCTTTAAACCTGATTATGAAACTTTTGCCTGTCTTGGAATATGCAGAGAAGCATTGAGGAAGGGCGGTTTGTTACCGACTGTTGCTAATGCTGCAAATGAAGTTGCAGTAGATATGTTTTTGAAGGAACAAATTCGTTTTCTTGATATTTCGGATATTGTTGGAAATGCAGTTTCTGAATACGGAAATAATAAAGATGATATATCGCTTGATGATATTATGAACACTGACAGGGAAACACGTATCAGTATTAAAGAAAAGTTTGGTTCAGGAGATGATTTGTCATAGATATTGTATTATTGATAATAATAGGGATACTGTTGTTTGAAATGATAATTTTCCTGCATGAGGGAGGTCATTTTATTACAGCAAAGCTTTCCGGAGTTAAGGTAAATGAATTTGCGCTTGGTATGGGACCAAAGCTGATAAAATTTCAAAAAGGAGAAACACTGTATTCACTAAGACTATTTCCGATAGGCGGTTTTTGCGCAATGGAAGGAGAGGACTCTGACAGCGAAGATGATCGTGCTTTCGGCAATAAACCTGTCTGGAAAAGAATGATAATTGTAAGTGCCGGAGCAATAATGAATATTCTGTTTGGTCTTGTATTAATGATGATAACACTCGCACCAAATAAGTATTTTGCATCAACAAAAATAGCTGTATTTGCTGACAATGCAACGTCTTCACAACAGCTCCAGGTCGGAGATAACATAAGAACAATAAACGGATATAAAATAGATACTGTAACTGATCTGAGCTTTGCCCTTGCAACAGCAAAATCAAATAAACTTGATATGACTGTGGAGAGAAACGGTGAAACACTTCATTTTTCTGAGGTTAGGCTTCCTACAGTAAAAAAGGACGATAAAGAAATATTGCAGCTTGATTTTAAGCTCCTTGCAATTGATAATAATTTTGGGAATCTTGTGTCACAAACCTTTATGCAGACTTGGTCCACGATAAAAATGGTGTGGGGAAGTCTTATAGGATTGATACGCGGACAATTTAGTTTAAACGAAGTATCAGGTCCTGTTGGTATGACATCAGCAATTTCACAGGCAACTGCATCAGGTCTTGAAAGAAGCTTTATGGACGGTCTTTTAAATTTGATTTATGTTATGATGATAATAACCGTAAATCTCGGTGTTGTGAACCTTCTTCCGATACCGGCTTTGGACGGCGGAAGACTCGTATTCCTTATTATAGAAGCAATCAGAAGAAAACCAATAAAACCTGAACATGAAGGTTATGTTCATGCAATCGGAATGTTGCTGCTTTTTGCATTCATGATCATTATATCGATAAAGGATGTTGTTCAACTTATAATATAATGGGGTTGATTTATAATGAAAAGAAGGACTACAAAACAAATTAAAAATGGTAAAATTCAAATAGGCAGTGATTACGATATATCAGTGCAGTCTATGCTGAATATTCCGTCAACTGATATTGACGGAAGTATAAGACAGGCTAAAGAATTGGAAAATGCCGGTTGTGATATCATACGACTTGCTGTTCCCGATATGGATGCGGTAAGGCTTATTGATGCAATAAAAAGTGAAGTTAGTGTTCCGCTTGTTGCGGATATACATTTTGATTACAGACTTGCCCTTGAGTCTGCTGCTGCCGGGATTGATAAAATAAGAATAAATCCGGGTAATATCGGTGATGACGATCGTGTAAAACAGGTAGCAAACGTATGTATTCAAAAAAATATTCCTATCCGAATAGGAGTTAACTCCGGATCATTGGAAAAACACATTTTGGAGAAATACGGCAGGCCTACACCTCAGGCATTGTGTGATAGTGCGCTCTATCATGCATCTTTACTTGAAAAATTTGATTTTGATAATATAGTTCTTTCTATGAAATCTTCAAATGTTGAATTTATGGTTGAAGCATATGAACTGGCTGCAAAACAGTGTGATTATCCGCTTCATCTTGGTGTGACTGAGGCTGGTACAGAAAGAATTGGTATAATTAAATCTTCCGTTGGAATAGGTTCACTTTTGCTAAGGGGAATAGGTGATACTATAAGAGTATCATTAACAGATGATCCTGTGAAAGAAGTATATGCGGCAAAGGATATACTTAAGTCATTGGGACTTAACAAAGATGGCATCAGGTTTATATCATGTCCGACCTGCGGAAGAACACGCATCAATCTTATTGAAATAGCAAAACAGGCAGAAGAACTTCTAAAGGATTGTAAAAAGAATATAACTGTTGCAATCATGGGATGTGTTGTTAATGGACCGGGTGAAGCCAAAGAAGCAGATATCGGTATTGCAGGCGGTGTAAATAATGGTCTGATATTTAAAAAAGGTCAGATCATAAGAAAGGTTCCCGAAAACGAACTGCTCAATGAGCTGATAAAAGAAATACAAAAAATGTAATTTACGGTTGATTTTTTCAGTTGATAGTGGTATCTGTATAGCTGTATCAACCGCGTTATAGTGGGTAAAGAAGGAGATCAATTGAAAAAGTTTTCTGAGTTTTTTAGTAAATATCTTGATGTTGCAAATATTCCGAAAACAATTTGTGACAGTGAGATCATAAATATCAGAATTGATGCCGGTGAAAGATTTATGGAAATTTATTCCGATTTTTCCCGGCTTGTAAATAGAAAAGAAATATTTGAAACAGAAGAAATAATTAAGAAAAGTGTATTGAATTTATCGGGTTGTATCTTATATCCGCATTATGACAGCGAATTATTTGATATGAGCTATTATCCTCAGATGATACTTGAACTGAAAAGAAGGTGCGCAACACTTAACGGAACATTAAACGATTCATCTGTGAGCATGGACGGAAACAGATTGATTGTTGATCTGAAACATGGCGGAAAGCAATTGCTTGATAATCAAAAATTTGATAAGCTGTTATCAGATCTTATAAAAAGTGAATTTGATATTCCGGTAAAAGTTGAGTACAGTGGAATACTCTCTATAAATGGAGAAAGTGAGGAATATATTGAAAAGTATAAAACAGCAGAAGAAAAAATAATCAGAGAAACACTCATACAACAAAATGAACAGTATGAGTCTATGATGAATGCTGCAAACGAAAGAAAGGCTTCTTTCGAAAAGAAAAAAGTAGAAATAAAACCTGTATCAGAAGCAGAGATAGAATTCAGAGATGAAAATCATCTGATTCCGACATATATACCAGAAAGCGCAAATCCTGTTTATGGTTCGCCAATCCATGGTGAAGCTTTGCCGCTTAACAGAATTACACAGGATTCAGGAAAGGTAATAATCTGGGGTCAGATAATTTCTATTGAAGCTATTGATGCAAAAAGCGGTAAAACAAAAATTATAACAATTAATATTACTGATTTTACAGGTTCGGCTATAATAAAGATAATTGAACAAAATGAAAAATGTCAGCCTATTCTTGACTTAAAAAAAGGTATGACAATACTGGCGCGTGGAGAGGCTGAGTTTGATACATATTTACACGATGTATCAATAAGAGTGAGAGCAATCAGTGTAGTAGCAATGCCTAAGCTTGTTGATAAGGCCGAAAAAAAGCGTGTTGAACTTCATCTTCATACCAATATGTCGGCTATGGATGCAGTCAGCAGTGCAGGTGATCTTGTCAAAAGAGCATATGATTGGGGAATGCCGGCTATTGCTATAACTGATCATGGTGTAGCACAGGCTTATCCGGATGCTATGAATGCCTGTGATGCAATAAATAACGCCGGAGGAAATTTTAAGGTAATATATGGTGTTGAAGCATATTTCATAAACGATCAGACTTCATCAGCGGTAACCGGAAGTTCTGAACAACCGCTTGACGGAGAGTTTATAGTTTTTGATATTGAAACAACCGGCTTGAGCGCTGCAAGAGAGAGAATAACAGAAATTGGTGCCTTCAGAGTTGTAAACGGAGAGATTAAGGATAAGTTTTCTACATTTGTAAACCCTGAAAGACATATCAGCTCAAAAATAACAGAACTTACAGGTATAACAGATGAAATGGTTATGGATGCACCTTCGGAAATGGAGGCCGTTCAGTCATTTCTTGAATACTGTGGAAATGGTGCAGTTGTTGTAGCTCATAATGCGTCATTTGATGTATCATTCATTAAGGCTTCGGCTGAAAGAAATAAGCTTACATATAATCTTACTCATATTGATACACTTGCTATTTCAAGAGGTATTTTTCCACAGCTAAACAAGCACAAGCTTGACAGTATAGCAAAATATCTTAAGCTTGGAGATTTTAATCATCACAGAGCATACGATGATGCTTTTATGCTTGCAAAGATTTTTCTTGTTATGCTGAAAAATATGTCTGAAGAATATGGAATTAAATACATTTCACAAATTAATAATGCTATACCTAAGCCTGACTTCAGATCATTCAAATCATATCATCAGATTATACTTGCTAAAAATCAGATAGGATTAAAGAATATTTATAAACTTATTTCCAAAGCACATATAGATTATTTCTATAAAAAACCATTGATACCAAGATCAGAGCTAATTAAACACAGAAGCGGACTGATTATTGGAAGCGCCTGCGAGGCAGGAGAATTATTCAGGGCAATAGTTGATGGTAAGAATTGGGAGGAGCTCAAACAAATTGCATCTTTTTACGATTATCTTGAGATTCAGCCAATTGGAAACAATATGTATATGCTGAGAAACGGTACAGTAAGTTCCGTTGAAGAACTTCAGGATTTTAATCGTACTGTAGTAAAGTTAGGGGAAGAATTGAACATTCCTGTTGTAGCGACCTGCGATGTACATTTTATGGATCCGTATCAGAGTGAATACAGAAAGGTTCTTATGACATCGCTTGGGTTTTCCGATGCTTTGGAGCAGGCACCATTGTATTTCAGAAACACCGAAGAAATGCTGAGAGAATTTGAATATCTTGGTAAAGAAAAAGCATACGAAGTCGTTGTTGAAAATACAAACAAGATCGCTGATATGGTAGAAAAGCTAAGAGCGGTTCCTAAAGGTAATTTCCCACCGTTCATTCCCGGAGCTGAGGAACAGCTTACATCTATTACCTGGGAAAGAGCTAAAAAAACTTACGGTGATCCTTTACCTGAGATAGTAAAAGCACGAATAGATAAGGAGCTTAATTCTATAATTAAAAACGGATTCTCGGTACTATATATGACAGCACAAAAGTTGGTTGCAAATTCCAATGAAAACGGTTACCTTGTAGGTTCACGTGGATCAGTCGGATCATCTTTTGTTGCAACAATGTCCGGTATATCTGAGGTAAATCCTCTTGCTCCTCATTATGTATGTCCGAATTGTCAGAACAGCGAGTTTTTCACAGACGGAAGTGTAGGGTCTGGTTTTGACCTTCCGCCTAAGAAATGTCCGAATTGCGGGACCGATTATCTTTGCGACGGACATGATATCCCATTCGAAACGTTTCTTGGTTTCAAGGGAGATAAAACTCCGGATATTGATCTTAACTTTGCCGGTGAATATCAGACAAGATCTCATAGATACACAGAAGAGCTTTTCGGAAAAGAAAATGTGTTCAAAGCAGGTACAATTGCAACTGTGGCAGAAAAGACTGCCATTGGATTTGTAAGGAAGTATGCTGAAGAAATCGGTATTTCTATAAATAAAGCGGAAGAACTAAGATTAGCAGCGGGCTGTACTGGTGTAAGAAGAACAACAGGTCAGCATCCTGCGGGAATGGTTGTCGTTCCAAGAATGAATGATATTTATGAATTTTGTCCTATACAGCGTCCTGCGAATGATCAGAAAACTGATATTATAACAACACATTTTGATTTCCACTCTATACACGATACTGTATGTAAGCTTGATGAACTCGGGCATGATGTTCCAACAAGATATCATTATCTTGAAGAATTCACTGGTATAAGTGTGATGGATGTTGCTATGAACGATCCGGAGGTAATGTCTTTGTTTACTTCTACAAAGGCTTTGAATGTTACTCCGGATGAAATAGACTCAGAAACCGGAACATTTGCATTGCCTGAAATGGGTACAAAGTTTGTAAGAAATATGCTAATCGAAACACAACCAAAAACTTTTTCTGATCTTCTTCAGATTTCCGGTTTATCACATGGCACAGATGTATGGATAGGCAATGCTTCCGAACTTATTGCAAAGAAAATATGTACCATTTCAGAAGTTATCGGAACACGTGATAATATCATGGTTTATCTTATGCATAAAGGTCTTGAGCCTGATATGGCTTTTAAAATAATGGAAATAGTCAGAAAGGGAAAAGCAACAAAGCTGTTGACTCCTGAGCATATTAAGGCAATGAAGGATCATAACGTACCTCAATGGTATATTGATTCTTGTATGAAGATAAAGTATATGTTTCCGAAGGCTCATGCGGCAGCCTATATGATCGCAACTCTAAGACTTGGCTGGTATAAGGTTCATAAGCCTATAGCGCATTATGCTTCATATTTTACTGTAAAGAATGAAGATTTTGATGCCGCGCTTGTTTGTAAGGGTAAGGACGCTGTAAGAAATAAAATGCAGGAGCTTGCTTTAAAGCTTCAGGATAAAGAAGCAAAGCCTACGGCTAAAGATGAAGCCGTTTATGCTAATCTTCAGATAGTCAATGAAATGCTCGCCAGAAATATAGAAGTATTACCTGTGGATATATATAGATCTGATGCAAAAAGATTTTTAATTGAGGATAATAAAATACGTTTGCCTTTTGTTGCTTTATCCGGTGTAGGTGAAGCAGCGGCTTGTTCTTTGGCAGAAGCAAGAAACGGGGGAGAATTTATCTCGATAGAAGATTTTCAGCAAAGAGCAAAGGTTTCAAAATCTGTAATAGAGTTACTAAGAGAAATAGGCGCGTTCGGAAGCCTTCCGGAGAGCAGTCAGCTTACTTTATTCTGATAAGAAGAAAACGGAGGAAAAAATGGATAAAGATAAAATCGAAGAATATGATAAAATGGAGATAAACATACCGGTACTGCCTTTAAGGGGATTGGTTATTTTCCCTGGTTCGATACTGCATTTTGATGTGGCAAGAAACAGGTCAGTCAGCGCACTGTCTGAAGCTATGGAGAATGAAAAGCATGTTTTTATAACCACTCAGAAATCCATATCTGAAAATGAACCTGATCCGGATGATCTGTTCAAGATAGGGGTGTATGCTAAAATAATCCAGATAGCTAAAATGTCTGAAAATTATGTCAGAGTGGTTATAAAAGGTATTTCACGCGCAAGGGCAATCAATCTGGATATTCATGAGTCATATTATTCAGCAAATATCGGGTTGATAGATGAATATGATACACAGGAAACACTAAAAATCGAAGCGTTGATAAATATGGCCAAGGACGCTATGCATGATTACGCAGTTATAAATCCAAGGTTACCTAATGATATCCTTATTACATCACTTGATATTAAAGATCCCGGAAAACTTGCGGATTACATAGCTGATAATATAATAAGGGATCATGTAAATAAACAAGAAATACTCGAAACATTTGACCCTGAGGAAAGATTATCAAAGCTTGTTTCCATGCTTATGCATGAGATTGCAATACTTGAAATAGAAAATGAGCTTAATGAAAAAACCAAGGAAAATATGGATCTGAATCAGAAACAGTATTATCTCAGAGAAAGAATGAAAGCTATTCAGGACGAATTGGGCGAAGGAGATAATAATTTTGATGAATATAATGAGTATATTGACAAGATTAATTCGCTGAAAACCACAGATGAAAATAAAGAAAAACTTGTAAAAGAATTAAAGAAACTTGATAAAATGATGTCAAGTTCACCAGAAGCGAATGTTGTTAGAAATTATCTGGATACATGTCTTGACCTTCCATGGGGTGAGTATACTAAAGATAAGCTTAATATCAGCAAGATCAGGGCAAGTCTTGATAAAAATCATTATGGACTAAAAAAAGTTAAGGATACTATAATAGAGTATCTTGCTGTAAGGGGTCTGAACCCGGACATAAATGGACAGATTATTTGTCTTGCGGGACCGCCGGGAGTCGGAAAAACATCTATTGCTCATTCTATTGCAGATGCGATAGGTAAAAAATATCAGAGAGTAGCGCTTGGTGGAATACATGATGAAGCTGAGATACGCGGTCACAGAAGAACATATATCGGAGCAATGATGGGTAGGATAATGTATGCGATAAATCAGGCCGGTTCTGCTAACCCGCTTATACTTCTTGATGAAGTTGATAAGCTTGGCAATGATTTCAGAGGTGACCCTACTTCAGCATTGCTTGAAGTACTTGATGGCGAACAGAATTCAACGTTTTTCGATCATTATATAGATTTACCGTTTGATCTGAGTAAAGTTATGTTTATTACTACGGCTAATGATTATACGGCAATACCTGCGCCGTTGCTTGACAGAATGGATATTATCCATATAGACAGCTATACACGTGAAGAGAAATTCAATATAGCAAAAAAGCACCTTGTTTCCGTACAGCTGAAAAGACACGGCTTAAATGCAAGAACCTTTAAAATAACAGATGATGCAATATATACCATTATTGACAATTATACAAGAGAATCAGGTGTCAGGAACCTTGAAAGAAACATTTCAAAGCTTATGAACAAAGCTGCCGTCAGCATTGTCGGAAAAGAAATGAAGTCGATAAAAATTGATTCAAGTAACATTGAGAATTATCTCGGAGCTAAAAAATATAAAAATGATACTATGAATAAGGAAAACGAGGTCGGAATTGCTACAGGTCTTGCATGGACATCTGTTGGAGGAGAAACGCTTCCTATAGAAGTAGCTGTTATGGACGGAAGCGGTAATATTGAGTTAACAGGCTCTCTCGGAGATGTAATGAAAGAATCAGCTCATGCTGCATTTACATGTGTAAGAACGATGGCTGATACACTCAATATCAGTAAGGATTTTTATAAAACAAAGGATTTTCATATCCATGTACCTGAAGGAGCAGTACCCAAGGATGGTCCGTCGGCAGGTATTACAATGGCAACAGCTTTGACATCTGCATTGACCGGAAAGCCTGTACGGCGTGATCTTGCAATGACAGGAGAAATTACTATTAGGGGTAAAGTGCTGCCGATCGGAGGTCTTAAAGAAAAGACTATGGCAGCATACAGATTAGGTATAAAGACTATCATTATTCCTGAGGATAATAAAACAGATCTTGAAGAAGTTGATGATACTGTAAAAAAATCTATACAATTTGTTTTTGCCGACAATATCAATACTGTTTTTGAAACTGCATTGATCCAGGATAATTGAAGTGGGGGAGAGTTATGAATTTTCACATAGTAGAATTTGAGGCCGCATATGGCAAGTCGAAACAATTACCTTCTTCAGATATTCCCGAAATCGTATTCTCAGGCAAATCGAATGTCGGAAAGTCATCGTTAATCAATAAGATACTATATCGAAAATCTATAGCACGAGTAAGTGCAACTCCCGGAAAGACTACGACGATCAACTTCTTTAAATTAAATGGTTTAAGATTTGCCGATCTGCCGGGATATGGATATGCAAAGGTATCAAGATCAGAGAAGGATAGGTGGAGTGAATTAGTCGAAGGATATTTTGCACAGCAACGCGAAATTGCCCTTATTGTGCAGATTTGTGATATCAGACACAGTCCTACTAAAGACGATTTTACGATGATCGATTTCTTATACTCAACCGGATATCAGTTCATTATAGCATTAACGAAGCTTGATAAGCTTAAAAGCTCGCAAAAAGAGGCAAGAATTGAATCATTGAAAGAAGAGCTTTCTGATTATGAAGGTATTCGTCTAATTCCGTGCTCATCACAAACAGGCGAGGGAATAGATGAGATAAGAACAATAATTGAACAAAGTATAGAAAAGCCCGAATAAAAAAACAACAGTTACATTACTGATGGTGTAACTGTTGTTTTTTATATTTTAGCTTAAAAATCCATCGATGATAGTGGATTCAGCCTCTTGTTCAGTCATTCCTAAAGTGCAAAGCTTTAATATTTGTTCGCCTGCAATTTTTCCTATAGCAGCCTCATGAATCAAGGCAGCATCATTGTCATGTGCATGAAGCTCAGGAGCAGCGTCAACCTTGCCGTTTTCAGAAATAATAGCATCACATTCTGAATGACCCGTACACGGAGCATTACCAATTATGACAGAATGATATCCTTGTCTTGAATTATCCTTTGCAACAGAGCGTGATATTAAATCAACTCCGGAATTTTTTCCGTTAAGTTCTACCTCAAATTCGGTTTTTGCTGTCTGATCTTTTTCGGTCAGAATTCTTTCTCTTATAAGAAGCTTAGCACCTTCACCAACAATAGCCTTAGTCTGTCTTTCCGTTCTGTCAACACCGCCGATCTGCGCGGTATCCATTTCAAGTACAGAATTTTCTCCCAATTCAGCTTCAGTAACGGGATCAATAGATCGAAGACCTGTTCCGTGACCGGTACCTATATGTTTTTCAAGGTATTTTACTTTTGAATTCTTTCCAAGTATAAATCTGTGAATACCGTTATGACGAGCCGGTTCACCGGTTTCAGTATGGATTCCGCATCCTGCGATTATAGTGACATCAGCATTTTCTCCGACATAAAAATCATTATATACAAGATCATCAACGCCGCCATGAGTAACACAGGCAGGAATCGATACAGTTTCTCCGATTGTTCCGGGCGCTATTCTGATTTCAAGACCCGGTTTCCCTTCTTTATTAGTAATTTTTATATTCTTACTTGACACTCTGCCTGCGCATTGACCATTTTCACGAATATTATATGCACCCTTGAATTCTCCGTTCCATTCGGAGATCTCTCTCAGCAGTGCTTCTGTTTGTTTTTCCATTAAAGCAGTACCTCCTGTTTGGAACAGACATTACTGATTCCTTTTTCATTCAATAGTTCCTTCATCATGGTTTCAGCGGGTCCTTTTGATTTTATTTTGCCATCAGCGACGATAACAATTTCGTCTGCTATACTCAGTATTCTTTCCTGATGGGAAATAATTATCATAGTACCTTTAAGATCCTTTCTCATTTCCTTAAAAACGTTTATAAGGCTTGAAAAACTCCAAAGATCGATACCTGCTTCCGGCTCGTCAAAAACAGTCACTTTGGTTTTTCTTGCGAGTACGGTAGCTATTTCGATCCTTTTTATTTCTCCTCCGGACAACGTTGAGTCTACTTCACGGTTAATATACTCTCTTGCGCAAAGGCCGACTTTGCTTAGAATATCACAAAGATCTCCGTCATTCATTTTATTACCGGAAGCCAGTTCAACAAGTTTTTTTACAGTAATGCCCTTGAACCTTACGGGTTGCTGAAAAGCAAAGCTTATACCAAGTTTGGCTCTTTCAGTAATATTTTTTTCAGTAATATCAATATCATCCAGCAGTATTCTGCCCGAATCCTGTTTATAAATACCTGCAATAATCTTAGCAAGTGTAGTTTTTCCACCGCCATTAGGACCAGTTATTACTACCAGTTTGGAATCAGGTACTTCCAGATCAAGACCTTTAAGTACCTCTACACCGTTTGGCGTATTCCACGAAATATTTTCAAGCTTAAGCAATCTTTCATCATCCTTTTTTAGTAATAATTTACATTGTCAATTATAGCATAAACCCGATAATTATTCAATCGTAAAGTAACATATTTTCAAATTTGTTAAAAGCTTTGCTTTAAAAAAGCAAATAAAATCCGCTGTATAACATAAAAACAGACATACCTTAACTTTCGATATGATATGTCTGCTTTTGTTTGTATTTAATTATTTATTTTAGGAAGCATTATTTCAGAGTTAAACATAAAAACGGAATTACTTTCACTGCATGAAAAATTGACTTCGCCGTTATATTTTCTTACTGCTTTGCGAATATTATAAATACCAAACCCATGATTAATTTTATCATCCTTTGTCGTTACTTCGATATCTGCTGAAGAAATAGTTTCGTTTAAAACAGAAATAAAGATAAAATACGTATTCTGTTTAAAGGAAACCTCAATTTTTCTTTTTTCGACAGGAAGCTTCTCAACAGCTTCGATTGAATTATCGAGAAGATTTGCAAGAATTGTACACAAATCGATTGGAGCTATATTACAGTTTTCCAAAGAACCGTTCACTATGATATCAATATTTTTGTCAGTGGTGCGAGTTTTCTTATCAGAAATAATAGCATCAGCAATACTGCTTCCTGAATTTATAATTATAGAGTCTGTCTGATTCAATTGATCGGACAAAGAAGAAATGTATTCGGATAATTCATCGTATTCTTTATTCTTGCACAACTCATTAATACATAAAAGATGGTTTTTGATATCATGTCTTATGCGGCGGATATCTGTATCTGCTTTTCTTTTTGAATCGTAATAATTTTCCTGAATATTAAGATAATTTTCATTCATCCTGTTGATTCTTTCGTAATACTTTGATTCGAGATTCCTGACAGACAAGATGACTGAGGTAATAATAAAAACAAATCCAAGAACAGAAAGTGTATTCTTGTAAAATTCTCCATACATCATAGTATCATAGTTAACGCTTATTGTTGAAACATAAGAAATAAACGCGAGAAGAATAATATTGCGTATGGACAGCGGTTCATAAAGTTTGTTTTTAGCAAGCTTTGCGATAAGAATTATAAAGAGTACGGATATTATATTAGCGACAAATTTTATAAAAAGAATCAGAATCACGATATTTGGTTTGTAGAATAATTCCATTATATTGATCAACTCCGTAGACGTACCGAAGGCAATGCTCAATGAGAACACCATTGCCGAAAAAGAGATGACCAATTCTTTTGCATTTCTAGATGTGATAAAAAGCCAGGTCAGGCCCGAATATAAAAGTATAAGACCTTCCACACTTGGTCCTAACGAATTAAGGAAACTAATCCTCAGTGTCAGTATCAGCCAAGTCGGGTGTATAATGGAGGATATAATACTAAATAAAAAATATTTTTTTATTCTATAACCGAAAACCTTGTCAATTGTAATACATGCACCGAAAACAGACGCAAAACCAATAATGTATTCACAAATAAAAATTCCCATATCATACCAACCAAAACTAAACATTACCCGTATTCATACACCTCCTATCTTGCACTTTTTTTCACGTAATCAAAAAGTCTGTCTTTAAAATCATCAAGACAGCTTTTGCTAATAGGAACAGATTGATTATTATCTGTAGTAACAGCCTTGTCAGAGTATTTGATAACATGAATAAGATTAACTATAATTCCCCTGTGAATTCTTACAAAGACAGGCATTGAATCATTAAGCAAATCATAAGCATTTGAAAATCTCATTCGGACGGAATAAACATTATCAGCAGTAATAAACCTTACAATATTGTTATCTGATTCTGCAAGTATAACACTATCAGGCGAGATAATGTTTTCTTCATTTCCACATTTCAATATAAGCCTTTTTGTACGATTAAAGCGTTCCGAGAGGTCGTTCAATACACAATTAAGTTTTTCAACTGAAATATCCTTAGGCATAAAACGGAATGCCCCGACCTCATATCCTTCCATAGCTTTTTCGGTATGTGATGTCAAAAACAGAATCGGGACATCCTCCGAGTATTCTCTGATTTTTTTTGCAGTTTTCATACCGTCAGGATCAGGCATTTCTATATCGAGAAAAATCGCATCAAAGGTGACTCCGCTTCTGTACTGCTCCAATAATTCAGTTCCACACGAATAATCACAAAAAACATAATCTATATTTTTAAAATAGTTTTCAAGAATAGCAATAAACTTTTTTCTGAATATTTTTTCGTCATCTACTACAGCAATCCTCATGTTAATCTCCCCGGAAATTAAATTTGCCTAAATACAAATTTACAAGCATATAAGATTAAAATAACACAAAGAAAGCTATTTTTCAATAGATTTTTAAAGCTTCGTATGCAATCAGCGAACAAGGGATTAAGTTTTTTTAGTTCAGTGGGAGTAAAATCTCCCACTGAGTTATTTTTTATCCCGCCGTTCCAGAGATGGTGCAGCACAATCCAAGTCTGTATGAACAAAACTCAACCCCAGATTTTTTTGTCCTTAAGTACAACGACCCTATCACCATAAGCAGCTGACTCAGCTGAATGGGTTACTTGCAGTATAGTCACGTGGTTTTCCTGATTAAGTCTTTTAAACAGATTCATAATTTCTGTTCCTGAAGCTTCGTCAAGATTACCTGTAGGCTCATCAGCAAGAATAATATCAGGTTCACCGATAACAGCTCTTGCAACTGCAACTCTTTGTTGTTGACCGCCTGAAAGCTGTGAAGGATAATTCTTTCTTTTATGGGAAAGTCCTGTTATATCAAGAATATAGTCAAGCTTTGATTTGTAATCAGAAACTCTTCTGCCGCTCATTTCTATAGGAAGAAGTATATTCTCCTCAACGGTAAGATTTGCCGCAAGATTATAAAACTGAAAAACAAATCCCATTTTCTGACATCTGAGTTCAGAAAGCTTTTTATCATTCAGACCGGTAATACTCTGACCGCCAACGTAAATGTCGCCGGTAAAATCTCTGTCAAGTCCGCCAATGAGATATAGCAGAGTAGATTTACCAGTACCGGATTCACCCATAAGAGAAACGAAACTTCCTCTTTCAATATCAAGGTTTGCACCATTGAGAACATTGGCAGCGGTTTCACCCTTACCAAAGGTTTTACAAACATTTCTGGCACTTATAACAATATCCATTTTTTTATCCTCCTGAAAAATTAGTCTGCACTTGTTTTGATTTCTTCAGCAATATTCATTTTTGAAAGTTCTCTAAGCGGTTTGAGTGATGTAAGCATAAGAATAATAAATGCAGCTGCACCGAACAATATAGCAGTTCCGACCGGTTCAACGAGAGGAACAGACATATCCAGTACATTAAGAGCCTTATTTATTGTATTTGTAAAGAACAGGCCAAATAATACTGAGGAAATCACAGAAATACCGGTTGTGAAAGCTGTTTCGCATAGAATAAGCTTCTTGAGTTTTTCCTTACTCATGGATGAAGAATAGTAGACAGCATATTTTCTTCTTGATTGTTCAAAGCTCATAAGCATATTACTTGATGTTCCGAGCAATGAGAGTGCAAATCCGAGTACAATTATTGCATAAAGAATGGAAAGCAGTCCGCTTGCACTACTCTCGAGGTCAGCTCTGTATTCATCAATAGTCAATACCATAAAAGCAGCTGAAGAGAACGTTTTCTCTAATGTATCCTTTACCTTGTATTCTTTTCCGGGATCGGTTTTAATTAGAATTTGATCAGGAAGATCATAGTAAACGCTTTTGTATGTATCTGAATTCAGCAAGATCGTATTACCGGTGGTATTGAAGTAAATTCCGTTGCAAATAGACTTTACCTTAAGCTTAAGCTCAGACGAAATTATTTTATCGGTATTGAGTTTAATTGTTATTTCATCTCCGATATTGATACCCATTTTTGAAGCAAGTGTTGTATCCACAGATACTTCGTTTTTTTCAAGTTTATCCGGACAGTCAGAAACGCCTTTAAAGTACTTGAATCCACCATCATTAAGTGAAACAACCGTAAGACTTGTAGGTATGCCGTTAAGCTGAGGAATTCTTTCATACATAAGAACTTTGTAGTACAGCTTTTCAATACCATTAACCCCGTCAATATCAGTTATGTAATCGTATATTTGAGAGTCCTCAGATGAAGTATTAAGAATAATATCACAATCATAATTTCTGGGAGAATAAACGTTCATAGTAGAAATTGCAATTATCATTACTGCTATAGAGAGTGAAAGAGCAGAGAGAATAAGCTGAGAAGAAGAAACATTACTCTTTTTGGTTGCAGATTCTCTGACAGCAAGCTTTGCAACCGGCATATTCAGTTTTGTAAAAAGCTTATACAATAAACCTGCAACGGGTTTTATAATTGACGGGAACAGAATTACAGCACCAATTGCGGATAAGAATGCAGATAATATCACGAATGTAAAGTCATCAAACAATACAGAGAGGACTATTCCGATCAACAACATTATGAAACCGATAATTGTACGTTTTTTTGATGGGAAATAAGCAGTTTCCTTAGTACCGAAAATAATGTCACGCACAGGAGTTTTGGATGCTTTTATTATAGCTGCGGCAGAGAAAACGCACTGAATTGCTGTAACACCGAGTATAACAAGAATTATTGTAAGCGGAGTAATACCATCGGACACTTCTATCTCGGCGCCTAACGGAGATCCGAAAAGGTTGAGAATCGTACTCTTTCTTAAAGGAAGGAACAGCAAGGTTCCAATAATACCGCCGCTAAGACCATAGAAAGCACTTTCAGAAAGAAGAAGTTTGCCTGTTGAGAAAACGCTTCCGCCAATGCTTCTGAGCATACCTACGACAGCCATTCTTTCATTTGCAATATGCTTTGACATAGACACAGCAATAAAGCATACCATAAGCAAAACAACGGCAAAAATAAGGTAGTAAATACTCAGCATACTATCCATATAAGAGTCCGTATCTTCTTGTGCAGTGCTGAATACGTAATATTCAGGATGCTTTTGATGCAGATCGGCAATATTCTTTTCGATCTGTTCATCAGGAGAGTCGATCAATATCATAGAAAAACCACCGTCATCAAGACCGGCAATTTTATTTGAAAGTTCAGGAGTAGTAATAATCGAAATACTCTGATTTGCAAGATAACGCTCAGCTGGGACAACCTTAAGTATTTTCAGATTATAGCTTTTTCCTTCGGCGCCATAGAAGAAGAATCTGTCGCCTTCTTTCAGGCCCAATCTTGATGCAGCATATTGAGTCATGGTAATTCCGTTTTCAGTAGGGAATTTTTCCGTAAATAACTTCATTTTGGCTGCTTTTTCAGTATCAATTCCGAGAACACTTACCGGAATTGTATTAACATAGTTGTAATATTCTCCGTTTCGTAAAGTTGCTTTAACGGAGGTCAATGAAATACCGATCATTTCAGAACCGGACGACAATTCGTCATCTTTTAATTCAAATCTCATTTTATTGCTCGATACAATGATATCGCTTTCACCAAAATTGGCTTTAAAATAATCAGAAAGGGTATTCTGTGTCGAGTTAATGCCAGAGATACAAAACAAAGACGCAAATGCTGCTGCTGCGAGAGAGAGGATTATAATCAGTGAGCGCAGCTTCTTTTTCAATACATTTCTGAGTACAAGTTTAGCTCTTATCATATTCACCATACCTTTATTCTTTCTTCCGGAGCTACATACATTTTATCATTTTCCTTTATATCAAAAACCTGATAGAAGGTATTCATGCATGAAACAGCGGCATTTACTCTTGCCTCTGACGGACCTGCTTTACCATAGCATAGATTTGTAACAACTATTTTGACATCATCAAGTGATGCCCATTGAGCAGCCAAGTTTTCGTATATAGTTTTAAGCTCATTTTTATTGTTTGTTATGGATACAATACACTGTAGAGCTCCGAGATCAGCAAAATTCTCGGACAATGTTTTCTCGCCATCAACATTAAACATTCCAAGCAGTTTATAATTGTTGTAATACTTTACAGTTTTATCCAATAACACATCAAGCTTTGAACGATCATTTTTATCAATCCAGTTTTCATTGAAACAGCCGTTTTCATCATAACAGATACCATCTTCATCAAAAGCATGCATCATCTCATGCGCAACAATAAAGCCGAGTCTTCCGAGATTAGCATACTTATCTCCTCCTGCAGTAAAGCATGGTGATTCGAGCAGGGCAGGGGGGATCGTTATAGAATTCGTAATCGGATCATAACTGACTTCTACTGACTGAGGTTCTTTATTATAGATGTTTTTTGCAGCTGATTTCAGAAGCTTTTTCTGACTGCTTACCTGAGAGGCCTTAATGCCTATATAGTTTTTGATAAGAGATCCGCCCTCTGAAGATGGAACTATATCGAGGGTTGAGCTGTAATTGTTATCATATCCGATAATGAAATTCATATTATCAAGCTTATTCTGAAATTTGCTTTTTGACTGATCACTCAGTCTGTTACAACGACTTATCATTTTACTGAATGAATTCCTGATCTCTGTGATCATTTCTTTGGCAGAAGATATTGTTTTATCAGTGCAAACTCTTTTTCCGTAAAGAATACTTACTTCACTTTCAAGCGCAGATAAAACAAAATTCCTCGCTTCGTATTCTTTCGCAGTATCTACCATAACTGTGTCTTTGACATTAGAATAATCACTAGGCAGCGCAGAAATATAGGTATAAGCAAAACACACAAGCGCAAAATCTTTGATCTCCGTAAGGTGTTCTTCTGTCAGATATTCGTTGATCTTTTCGGCTTGCTTTGTATCACAAACGTAGAATTCATTTGAATCAAAGCCAAATGATTTAATAAGTGAATCGGTTTTTATATTGCTGTAAAGCTTTTGAAGCTTATCTGTTGTATACTTATTTTTTATAATATCACTGTTTTGCATTTCATCGGATGTACTGCCTGATTTTACAATTTCAGTAACCATTGCAGCAACAGCTTTTGCACGTTTATCTGCACTCTCTTTTTTTATTCCCATCATTTCAAGTGACTGAAGTGCAAGATTGTAAATGTTGTTTGTGCAATAATCAGATTTGATAAAATCTTCCCGATCATTACCGCATGTATTTATGCAATCCAGATACAGAGAGTTTTTTGAACTGTCAGATAAATCAGGGCCTACTTTGAACGAAAACAAAGAGTTTATTCCATAACCATTATAAAGCTGACCGGAAGATTTGATGTATTCATCTATAGTTTTGGCATTCTGTATCGTCGAAACCGCCATGAGTATATCCATGATACCATCTTTTGCGCGAGATTTATCATCCATAAACTGAAGGTATAGGTCGCCGACTTTTTGTTCCACAGAACCTCTTTCTGCTTTTGAAGCAGAACACTCTTTTATTGTTGTGGAAATATCCTTAACTGCCTTTGTTTTAATTGAGTCGAAGGTACTGTAACTGTCAGTGAGATATGGTATTTTTCCGTTTTGTATGAAATCACGGTTAACATAACCATAAAAATCCTCCTGCAGAGTTACATTAACATCAACATTCTTATTTCCTGCAGCAACTGGTTCGGGCATAACAGGTTCTTCTGAACACGACGGGAGGAATAACAGAACTGCTGCTGCAAAAAGAGAGATGAGCTTTTTGTTCATTATGTCTGTCCTTTCTTTTTGAATTATGGTAATTACCGCCGCACATTCTTCCATTATTATTGTTATAATAAATAATAAATGTATAATGTACAGTTTACATCCTACGAGTTTATTATATCATATATTATATCTTAAAACAGAAAGTGTTGTGAAATAGTTTTTTTTTGTTGTGAAATGAAAATATAAATAAGAATCAAGATAAAGATAATAAGTTTAACGTAATATAACAGGTCTCAAAGATTACAGTGCTGCTGACTTTGTTTGTTGTTTTGGGTAGAAAATACGAAACAAGGTAATTATTTTTAAAAAAGTTATTGATTTTTGAAGAGTAATATAGTATAATACACTTGTTGCAGAAAACGGCTGTTGCTAAAAACGGCGGTTAAACAAGACAGATTCATACATTTTGAGATGCGAACGGACAGGCGCTGTACGACAGAGCGCCGTGAACCATGTCAGGCGGGGAACCGAGCAGCATTAAGCGTGTATCTTTGTGCGATACAGTTAGT
>CACYDC010000181.1 GCA_902773025.1 uncultured Ruminococcus sp. | reverse complement strand
TCTGCAATTTGAGAAAACTGTTGATCCATTTGTTCTTCTAATTCTTTTTTTACTCCATTCAAGCGTTTGGCATATTCAACATATATCTGATTCAATGATGTTTGGGTATTTTGTGAAACTTTTTGATATAGTTCTGAAATAGCCTGATTAAATATTGCCATATTTTGCTCGTTGTTATAGTTTATTTTTTCTTGGATATTTTCAAGCTGTTCATGTATTGAAAGTGTGTTATTTTTTGATGTTTCCTCAAATGACTGAATAGCTGTTCGAAGTTGTTCTCTCAAATTTTCATTGTTAGCTTGTGATTGATTTGTAAACTCCTTTAAAAGTTTTTTATTGGTTATCATTATGACCATCTCCCACAAAGAAAGTGCCGTTAAGAAAATGCTGAGTAAATTCTATTCTTTACGGCACTTATTGTTTATGTATCAATTATATTAAGGCTTTTATCGCATATTGAAATAAGATATGACAGCCTTATCTGTTCCTGTTCCATTTTTGACTCATCTGTATCTTTTAAATCTTTTATCTTGTTGAACTCGTTTGTTTTGCCGGTGACAGTATAAGTGATGGTATCCATTCTGCCTACAATGTGGTCTTCAACAATCAATGTCTGACTTTTCATTGAACTGCGTAAAAGTTTCTTCAAATCCGTCATTGCTTCTGTCAATACTTTTTTATAAAACTCATTCATCTTTTTTGTTTTGTTACGACCTGCATCAAGTTTCAGAATAGATTTACATTCGTCATCATCAAGAGAGATTCTTTTTGATACTTTGCCGACAATAAAGCCATGAATTTTGTCTTCGGTTGAGCGTTGTTCTATCTCCATCTGACTTATGTTTACATTAAGTACACTGCTGCCATAACGGATTTTATTATATTTCTTTACATCAGCTATAAGAACATCTATTGCCTTGCGGCTCTCTTTGATAATATCATTTTCAAATTTATTGCTCTTTGCTCTTGTATCTTCACGAAATTCCGATAAAGCCTGCTGTAATCTATATGTTTCGCTTACTCCCGCACTTTTTTCATCATAGCTTTCTGTTGCTCCGGTACTTTCACTTCCTCTGCTGCCGCTTCCGAATAATTTTCTGCCTACCGCAACAGCTCCTGCTCCCAAAGCTGCTCCAGCAACTCCTATTGCTATAGTAGTTAAAACGCTGCCCATTTAGACTTCCTCCTTTTGTATCATAGCTTCTGCATAGCTGCAAACAGCAATCGTATAATCAGATTTTACATAAACATTTTCGGCAGCCGTTGCATTTCCGTTCAATGTCTCAGACAATTTTTCAAATGCCTCTCTTTTTTCCTCGATTGAATACTCAGCACGTTCAAAGCTTAATTCAAAAGATTCCTCTAATGTTGTAGCAAAATCATCAGTTGCCTTCTTTATTTTTTTAACAATATCATTTGCAGCTTCGATAAAGATATTTTGTTTCATTTCCTGCAGATGCTGACTTTTCAGTTCTCCGGCAGGCATTTTCAATATGCTTGTTAATTTAGGATTATCAAAGGATATTTTCTTGCAGATATAGTTTTCAAATGTTCCTCTCAGATTTTCATTTGTTATATCGAATCTGCGTTTTACCGATTCAAGACGGATAACTTTGAGAGTTTTATTGTATTCATCGAATGTATCCAATATTTCATTCAATGCTTCCGAATACTCAACTATCATCTGACGTTCAAGGTCATCTCCTGCTCTTGATATATTGCCCCTGTATTCAATCAGCATTTCATTCAGTTTTTGTATTTCATCGACTTTACTTTTTTCGACATCAATCCCTTTTTGATTTGAAATCTTATCTTGAGTTTCATCAGGTCTTTTTATTCTGTCCCATGCTCCAAATATAAAAGGTCTTGTATGTAAAAGAAATTTACTGACAGTTGACAGAATCTTAGTTATTATAGGTAATACAGCCGACATTTATTTCACATCCTTTTTGATATTTTTATAATATAGTTTTCTTAAAAACGCCTGACAACGCATTTCGGTTTTATGTTCACGTGCCGGAAAACCTGAAACTATTGCATTGTCTTTAATATTTTTGTCAACTCCGGCTCTTGCCAAAAGTACAGCACCATTTCCGACTTTCACATTATTGCTTATGGCAGATTGTCCGTATATATCAACATTATTGCCAATTTCAGCCCATCCTGCCAATGCTGTACAAGCAACAATATGACAATTTTCACCTATACGGCACTCATGCCCTACTTCTACAAGATTGTCTATTTGTGTATAAGCACCAATCAATGTCGTTCCGATAGTGCCTTTCTCTATAACAGCATTTCCGCCTATGAAAACATCATGGCATATATGAACATTGCCTACTGCACGGATTTTTGACCATCCATGTTCTGTTTTGCAAAATTCAAAGTTTTCTGTACCAATAGAACAGCAAGTGCCAATATAAACATTGTCTTCTATTATGGTATTGTCACCTATAACGGTATTTGCTCCGATAAAACAATTTTCACCGATAACAGAACCATTGCCGATAACGACATTCTGAGATATTACTGCACTGTCTGCAATGAGCGTTTTGCAATTTTCATTATTGCAGTACAAACCTTTATTCATCATATAACATATTACGTCATTCAGCATATAATACGGTTCTTGATTTGTAAAAATATATGTACGGTACAAAGGCAGTCCTATTGAAGCTGTTGTAAGAATAACTCCAGCATTGCAATGTTGGATTCGGTCTCTTTTATCTGACATTACATAAGTCAAAGTATTTTCTGTGCTGTCCTGCATAAGTGCGATTCCATATATCTTCTTACCTTTATCGCCTAAAATTTTGCAGTTCAGGTATTCGGCAAGTTCTCCCGCAGTAATAAAAAACTCTTTCATTATGCACTTTGAACCATTTTGTCAATTTCCTTGCAAAGTTCGTCAACACGTTTTTGAGTATTTTCCCTTACTGCATTCAATGCTGTTTCCAACTGCTGACGATACAACAATACTTCTTCCAATTCTTTCTTTGATTTTTCATATTTTTCACGTATTTCATCAGCACTCTTTTTGGATGTACTCAATACTTCGGCATTTGCAGTTCTTGTTTCCATAAAGAACTTACGAATTTCGTTGCTTAAAGCTTCGTAATGAGAGTTTATATCGTTCATAAGATACTCTTTATATTTCGGGACAATATCATTATTTATTTTTCTTTTCACTGCATCAACATTGGATTTTTCCATCAGTCCTTCAAGATATTCTTCTATCGCATGTCCGCTGAAAGGATCATAGTCAAATTTCATAGCGATTGACATCAAAGTTTTTTTAGTTTTTGCATCAAGTTTGATGTAATCACGACAAAGATTCATTAAATAAGCGGCAACATGGATAATATTTCTTTTTGCCATTTCTTCACTGTCATAACGCTCCGAAAGATATTTTACCCATTCTTCTTTTTGCTTTTTCCAATCTGATTCCGGATCATTAAGACTATCCCACTGTGTACCAAGAACGAATATCTTTTCGGGATTGTCAATGCTGTTATCGAATATTCTGTACAGAAGCTGTAATTCACCGCCTGTCAGTGCATCAGAACGTACACAGGCAAAAACAGCATTTGCTCTCTCTATATAATCTTTTGTAACATCAGAACGATATTTAACAGCATCGTCCAAACCCGGAGTATCAACAAATACAACCTCCGGCGGCATATTGAAATCTGACAGACCTATTTCAACTTCCTTAACAAAATAATGCTCAACGTGTTTTGAAGAAGTCCAGCGTTCAACTTCCGATTCAATATTATCTTTTGTGACTTCGGCTTTGATTTCCGCATGACCTATCCATTTATTTTTCTCTGAATCACCGTTCATACTTGCATATTCTTTTTTGAATATATCCGCATTGGAAGAAGCACTGTTCCAAAGCTTCACCCATTCTTCGGCAGAATAAAATACAACTCGTACATAATCAACTTCTGAATTTCTGAACATTGTCAGAACGGCAGTTTCGGGAGTAACGGATGTAGAAGCAAGGTTTCTGCCAAGTAAAGCATTGATAAGAGTTGATTTTCCTGCTTTTATAGTTCCGACAAATGCAATATGAAACTCAGGCTTCTTACAGCGTTCAACAAAATTATCTATTTTTTTCATGAGTTTTTCACAAGACTTTGAAAACTCAGGCTGCTGAAGTACCATGCGTAAGCGTTCCATCTTGCCGACATATTTTTCGACAGTGGTGTCCCATGCGATTTTGGTGAATTTTGAAGTACCAATATTTCTCATAAGTTCCTGCAGCTTTGCGGAATATGACAACAGTAATTCCTTGTTATTAATATCAGAATCTGATACAACCGAACCACAAAACGGACACAAAAACATATTTGCCGACACTTCATTATTACATGACTTACATTTCATTCTATATTTCTCCTTTGTTTTTTGATTTACACGTTGATATCCTGCTTGTCAATATTTTCATTAAGAATTTTTCTTATCCACTTTTCACTGTAACCGTATTTTGTAGCAAGATGTTTTACATTATTGCCATTATATTCTTCAATAATTTGATTTTTTATAAAATTCTTGCTGAACAACTGCACAGGAAAAGTAATCTGCTGACCTCTGTATGCTGAATGGATTTTCAATACAGCTTCTATTCCTAACAAATTGGCAAGTTCGCTATATGCACCGTTAAGGTATTCACATTTTATATTGCCTGTTTCCATGATAAATCGTATCCTTTGCATTTCACATTCCTCTCAATAAAATAATTTGTAATTATAAGTATTATAACAAGACCACACAGACATATATATGTCCCTATAAAAATTTTGTACAAAGTATTTTACTGAGTATTTAATATTTTCACATCTTCTATCTCATTATATTGCTTTGTAAGGTATTTGTATAGAGCGATAATGTACGTGAATTATTCCTTGTAAATTTCCTAAAATAGAAAAATTCGTACTCCTGTTCAATAGAAGTACGGCTAATTGATAATAATTTTTATTCAGTTTTCCCACTTTGTTCCCGATTTGCTCCGATTTCCGAAATAATGTTTATATGACTATTTCCTTGTAAAGCCTATGTGTTTTGAAAATC
>CACYDC010000180.1 GCA_902773025.1 uncultured Ruminococcus sp. | reverse complement strand
GTTATCATAATTCCGCATTGCGGAAAAGTAAGAGGGAAGCGGAAAATGGTGAAGAGCAGGACATATAGAGTACCATTTACATGGAGGGATGTAAGCACATATCGGGGCGAATTATTCGGTGTTGCGATATTGAGTATCGTCCTGTACCATTATTTTATGGTATTTAACAATACGGAAGCGCCAAATGCGGTTCTGCGCGTTATCTCGAAATTCTACAACAGTGCTGTCAGCAGTGTCGGTGTAGATATCTTCATATTCTTATCCGGTTTCGGCCTTTATTATTCTCTGAGCCGCGGTGGGAAACTGACGACATATTATAGAAAAAGGGTGTATCGTGTCGTAGTTCCATACCTTGTATGCGGCCTGATTTATTGGGGTATCATAGATTTTGTGTTCCTGCATGTTTCGATCCGGCAATTTTTGCTTGACTATAGTCTGCTGTCCTTTTGGATAAGCGGGACTGAAACTTTGTGGTATATATCTTTCATAACAATTCTGTATATTATATCACCGTTCATATATCGGATGACCAATGACAAGTTAATGCTTGTCATTGGTGTTTTATGCTCTTTCGGCCTTATTATCCTGTGTTATTTTGCGGCTCCTGACTTTTTTCACAATATTGAAAGGGCTCTGCAGCGCCTTCCATATTTTTTGATAGGCATGGGGGCGGGAAAACAGTCAAAAAATATGACGAGTGACGATGAACAGGGAATCCCTTTGTGGCTTGCCTGTGTTATTGTGTGCGCAGTGTTTGTCAAAGTTTTAGTCGGCAAAACGAATTTTGTTCTTGGCAGATCGTTCTATGGGTATTATGGCATATTTCTCATATTTGCATATGTGATGGTAAGAAAAGCAATGGCCGGTCGATGGAACAGATTGTTTTCCGTCTTTTCAATATTAGGCAAGTATTCACTGGAAATATATATTGTCCACACTGCCGTTAAGAATATTATGACCCGACTGGAGTTCTCGATGCAAAATCCATTGATTTATCTGATGCATATTGCAATAGTGATTCCTCTTGTCGCCTGCGTGACAAAGCTTTTGAACATTCTGGAAGCTCCGACAAGAGGCCGCGGCAACACCGTCAAAGATAATAATTAAGCAGAAAGCAGGAAAGAACAATATGAATGGGAAAAAGAGAGTGTTCCATGAGATAACAAATCTGAGAGCCCTTGCAATATTTTTTGTTGTCATAGGCCACTGTATAATTCTGTACAGCAGCACATGGCAAAGGTATACCTCTGATATAAAAGTGCCTTCGTTAGATCATATAAAGGCATATATCAACATTATTCAGATGCCTTTGTTCTTCAGTATTTCAGGCTTTTTGTACAATTTATCTAAACAGAAATCTTTTTCTGTTTTTCTGAGTAATAAAGCAAAACGATTATTGGTACCCTGGGTGTTCTTCACCCTTGCCTGGACGCTGCCGATTCGATTTTTGGTGCGGTATCCGGGATATGAGGGATTAAGTCTCCCGTATATCTTGATAAACTGTACACTGCTGGGAAAAGATGACGCCAATGCGTGGTTCATGCCCTGCCTTTTTATATGCTTTGTTTTATCTTATCTGTATGACCGGTTAATTAAGAAAATCCATGTAAATGCGTTAGCAGGAAAATTAGTCCTCATGTTCATTGCATTGGTCATGCTGAGAAAGGAATACCTGCTTATTGACTACGGTCTGATACGGAACCCGGCAAAATACCTTTTCTATTTTCAACTGGGCTGCCTGATCTCAATGTTCTGGGATTTCAGCAAGAAGAACGTCTATACGCAGGCCGCCGGAGTTATTCTGTTTGCGGCAAGCTCTGGTTTAGGAATAATGCTGTTCAATAACAGGACGTCAATATTATATGTAGTGGTAAGGGTCCTTATGGTCGTTTCACTATATTTAATAATTCCGGGAAAGACTTGCAGGATCACAGAGTTCCTGAGCAGCTATTCGCTCGGTCTGTATCTGATTCACTCACCGCTCGTCTACATTACATTTGCTTATTTTTTGAATGCTCATCCGGCCGTTGTTAC
>CACYDC010000179.1 GCA_902773025.1 uncultured Ruminococcus sp. | reverse complement strand
GTTCCAGGGTAATGTTGTTGCAGACAATACAGACGACTCTGTAAAGGTTTGTGAGCTCGGCGGTAAGCCATACGGTTTCCCGAAGACATCTGATAACGGTTTCTTCCTCTATTATGACAAGAGAATCTATAAGAGTGAAGACGATGTTAAGGAACTGGATAAGATGATCGAAACAGCTGCGGCAAACAAGAAGAACGTGTTCATGTCACTCGGTAACGGCTGGTACAGCGCAGGCTTCTTCTTTGCAGCAGATAAGGACATATTCTCATATGATGCAGCTACAAAGAAGCAGAAGGCTAACTTTAATTCTGATGCAGGCTTTGCAGCAGCAAAGGCAATGTGCCATGTATCTAAAAAGGACGGCAACGGCTTCATAGGCAGCCCGGGAACACAGGGCGAGAACGTTTATGTACAGGCAGGATTTGAGGATGGTTCTCTTGCAGCTGCTGTAATCGGTACATGGATGGGTCCGCAGATCAAAAAGGCAATCGGCGCTGATAACGTAGGCGCAGCAAAGATGCCGACAGCTCTTATTGACGGAAAGCAGGTTCAGCTGCATTCATTCGGCGGCTATAAGGTAGTAGGCGTTAATGCATTCTCAAAATACAAGGTTGCAGCTCAGACACTAGCATATTATCTGACGTGCTCGGATTCACAGCTCAAGAGATATAAAGAGAGAGGACTTATTCCTACAAACAAGACATCTCTCGAGGATAAGGAAGTTCAGGCAGATCCGGCACGTAAGGCTATCGAGGCTCAGAAGGAATTTGCTCATGCACAGGGTACAAGCGTAAGCAGTAAGTTCTGGTCATCAAACGTTGGCGGCTTCGGCGGTCAGATCGTAACAAAGAAGGGCGGCTTCTCAGATGCTGAGCTTAAGCAGCAGCTTAAGGATATCCAGGATCAGATCGAGAAAGACTAATCGCCTGTATTGAATGAAAAAAACTAAATAAATGTTTGTTTGCTAAATATCACTTGTCAAAAGATATGGGCAGCTTGCGTTATTCATGACAGGCTGCTCATATTTAAGCCTTATATCAAATAAACTTCAGGCAAAGGAGTGTGTAATAAATGAATTATCTTGATTATGTCCAGATGACGACAGGTCAGAAGATCAGCTACAAGATCAAGTCTTTCTTTACCGGTATACCCGGCGCAATAGCAACGATCTTCAGAGTTATCGGACTGTTTTTCAAGAGCCTTTTTGTTTTTATAGGAAACGGATTTAAAAACTACGGAAAAAGATTTTCCGATGGCGATGCTGGAACAAAGCTTTCATACATCATCATGGGTGCAGGAAGCATTATGCATAAGCAGATCGGAAAAGGACTTGTATTTCTTGCAGCGCAGATAGGATACATAGTATTCATGGTGAATTTCGGAAGCATATATCTGAGTAAGATATACTGTAACAATGTAACCATACAGTCAAGACCGGGTAAGATCTTTAACGGTGTTGTCGGAAGTGAGGCACCGATCAAAAAGATGACGCTTCTGAAGGAGGAAGTAATTAACCAGGATTCAATTGATGACTCCAACAAAATACTTCTTTTCTTTTGTCTTACCATAATGGTAACGATCGCGTTTTTTGCATTCTATATAATGAACACAAAGAGCGCTTATGCTTCAGAGCAGATCATTAAAGAAGGCAAACAGCCGATGGGAACAGTTGAAGAACTCAAGATGTTCCTTGATGATCGTTTTCATGTCACTCTTTTATCAGTTCCGATAACACTTCTTCTTATTTTTAACGTTCTTCCTATTATCTTCACAGTATGCTTGGCATTTACAAACTATGATGAAGATCACCTCGCTCCAGGTACTCTGTACTGGTGGGTAGGCTTTAAGAACTTTGCCGATGTATTCTATTCAAACCCGATGAAATCTGAAACATTCGGTAAGGTACTTCTCTGGACACTGGTATGGGCGGTGTTCGCAACATTCTCAAACTATATCCTCGGTATTATCCTTGCTCTTATGATCAATAAAAAAGAGATCAAATTCAAGGGCTTCTGGAGAACAATGTTCGTTATTACAGCTGCTGTTCCTCAGTTCGTAACTCTCCTTGTAATGAGAACTCTCCTTGACGATAAAGCAGGCTTTAATGCTTTGTTCGGCACACAGATACCGTTCCTGTCCGATGTTGCTTGGGCAAGAGTTATGGTAATCGTTGTTAATATCTGGGTAGGTGTACCGTATACAATGCTTATTTCTTCAGGTCTTCTTATGAATATTCCTGAGGACCTTTATGAAAGCGCACGTATCGACGGCGCAAATGCTGTTCAGCAGTTTACAAAGATCACATTCCCCTACATATTCTTTGTAACCACACCTTATCTTATTACAACATTCGTTGGAAATATTAACAACTTTAACGTAATCTTCTTCCTTACACGAGGCGGTCCGAACCCGGCATCGTATTACCGCGCTGGTCAGACAGACCTTCTTGTAACATGGCTGTACGAGCTGACTGTTGAAACAAACGACTTCAACCTTGCAGCTGTAATCGGTATCTTTGTATTTGTTGTTTGTGCATCAGGTTCTCTTATCACATTCAACATGTCTAAATCTGCAAAGAATGAGGAGGAATTCTCATGACAAATACATCTATGCAACCAAATACTCAAATGCAGGGAGGCTATGCTGCAAAGAGAAGAGCAGCTAATACTGCCATCTATATTATCCTGTCAGTTATGGTTTTGATCTGGATATTTCCGATCTTCTGGCTTCTTATGCAGTCATTCAGAGGAGAAACCGGTGTTTCAAAGAACTACATTTTCCCGAAACAGTGGACATTCAATAACTATGTAAAGCTATTTAATGACGAACATTTCCATTACGGACAGTGGATACTCAATACATTCATTGTAGCAGTTGTAGCATGTGTTGTATCAACACTTGTAATACTCATGGTAAGTTATGCATTGTCAAGACTTCGTTTCAAAAGCCGTAAGACACTTCTCAACTGCGGTCTTGTACTTGGTATGTTTCCTGGATTCATGTCCATGGCAGCTACATATAACCTCATGAATACATTCGGACTTGCAAAGTCACTTGTAGGTCTTGTAATTGTGTATTCGGCAGGTGCAGGTCTCGGTTATCAGGTATCAAAGGGATTCTTTGATACAATTCCGAGATCACTTGATGAAGCAGCAAAGATTGACGGCGCAACAAAGAATCAGATTTTCTGGAGAATCATACTTCCGTTGTCAAAGCCGATCATCGTGTATACAGCTCTTACGACATTCATTGGACCGTGGGGCGACTACATTTTCGTAAGCTACTTCATGAAGCAGCACAGTGAAAACTGGACTGTAGCGCTTGGCCTTTATAATATGCTTGAGAAGGAGTATATTTTTGACTACTTCACAACATTCTGTGCAGGCGCCGTATTCATAGCTATACCTATTACAATACTGTTTATTTTCATGCAGAAGTTCTATGTTGCCGGTGTAACAGGCGGTGCTGTAAAAGGTTAATAAAAGAATCATTCAAGGCAGAGCAGCGAATGTTGCTCTGCTTTGTTTATACAGGAAATTGTATATACATGATCCTGAGTACTTTACAGAATCTATTCTTTATGAAATATAATATAGATTAAACATAAGTTTTTTTGGAAAGGGGTCGGGGGGATAACCTTTTTTTCTAAAAAAGGTTTCCTCCGGCAGGGTTTGGAACAGAGTCCCAATATTCTGAAGAAGAAAGTTGATTACCATGAGGCACTCCGCCCGGGCCTTGACATAAAGTTTTTGAGGTATTATAATGTTAATCGTGATTTAGGTAATAGCTGTGTCCGGATGCCGTAAGACTGTATAGGCTTTGCAGGACACTTTCCCACTTTTAAAGCGGGATGTATACTGTAATTTGAGGAGCGTTACTATGCAAATTTTTAATTCACGTGATAAGCATTTCCGTTCTCCGTTTGGAGCGCTGCCTTTAGGAACTAATCTACATCTCAGGATAGTACTTCCAAGAGATTTGAAATGCTCAGCAGCCGTTGCTGTTGTCAAGGATGACAGGTTCGGCGATTCACAAGTATTCAGTATGTTCTGGTGCGGTATGGTAGGGGATAGTCATGAACAATGGGAATGCGATGTGAACGTAGATGATATCGGACTATACTGGTATCATTTCGGACTTGATACATGCTATGGCAGAAGATATATCATGAAGGGCTTTGGCGGAGAAGGCTATATTGCGCTCAGCGAAAATGAACCTCATTTTCAGATGCTTTGCTATGATAAGGATTTTGTTACCCCGGATTGGATGCCGGGCGGTATTATGTATCAGATATTCCCCGACAGATTCTGTAATTCCGGCGAACCTAAAGAAGGAGTATATCCCGATAAGAAAATTCAGACAGAATGGGATGTAGTGCCGGATTGGCGGCCAAATGAGCACGGCATTATCACAAATTCCGATTTCTTCGGAGGCGACCTGAAAGGTATTACTATGAAACTGCCTTATCTGAAGGAACTCGGTGTAACGTGTGTATATCTTAACCCGATTTTTGAAGCGTATTCAAATCACCGATATGATACCGGAGATTATGAGAAAATAGACCCTGTCCTCGGTACTGAAGAGGATTTTCGTGAACTTTGTGAAAAGGCTAAGGAACAGGGTATTTACATTATCAATGACGGCGTTTTCAGCCATACCGGAAGCGACAGCAAGTATTTTAACAGGGAAAACAGATATCCCGGTAACGGCGCATATAATTCAAAAGAATCACCGTATTATACATGGTATAAGTTTATCGAATGGCCGAATATCTATAATTCATGGTGGGGCTTCAATACATTGCCTGAGGTCGAAGAGCTGTCACAATCGTTTGACGAATATATCAACGGCGAAAACGGTATCATAAGAAAATGGCTGAGAGCCGGAAACAGCGGTTGGCGTCTGGATGTCGCAGATGAACTTCCGGACGATTTTATAGAGCATATCCGCGAATCAGTCAAGGCTGAAAATAAAGATGCCTTGCTTCTCGGTGAGGTATGGGAGGATGCTTCTAACAAAGAAAGCTATGGTTCAAGACGGCGCTTCCTTTACGGCAAAGAACTGGACAGCGTTATGAATTACCCGTTCAGAGATGCTATCCTCGGTTTTCTTGACTGCGGCGACGGCAGACATATGATAGAAATTGTACTGAATGTACTTGAGAACTATCCTCGTCCTGTTATCCGATGTCTGATGAATCTGCTCGGTACTCATGATACCGAAAGAGTTATTACTCTCCTCGCCGGGGAAAGACAGAACGGCAGAGGCCGCGAATGGCAGGCCGCTACACAGCTGAGCCCTGAACAGCGTGAATTCGGACTTAAAAGAATGCGCCTTGCAAGCGGTATACTGTATACACTTCCCGGTATTCCCTGTATATATTACGGCGATGAGGCCGGTGTAGAGGGCTATCGCGATCCTTTTAACAGACGTACATTCCCTTGGGGAAAAGAGGACGAAGGCTTGCTTGATTGGTATAAAAAGCTGGGACAGATGCGTCATGCCTGTTCCTGTCTTAAAGACGGAGAACTTCGTGAATTCGGCTCCGGCGGCAGAACAATGGGCTATATTCGTGAAGATGAAAAAGAAATGCTTCTCTGTGTGTTTAACGCAGATGATCATCCGATTTCATTTACTATGCCGGAAGGCTTTGCGGACGGCAGGGTATTTATGGATACCGTTATAGAAGGAAATGATTTGAAAATGCCGGCAAACAGCTGCGCTTTTGTTTTGGCTGAAAAACCTGCAATTCCCGAACCTGAGGAAGAAACGGACATACCCGATACGGAAATTTCTGATAATACTTCTGATGAAGCAACTGAAACCGAACAGGATAATTCCTGATTAATAATACAGAACAGCATAAAAGCTCTCACCGTAACTTATATGGCCGGTGAGAGCTTTAATTATTAAATTTTTGGAATAATTCTTGTGGTACGGTTACTTTTATTCGTTAAACGCGGTTCTGTCCTCGTGAAACGCTGTTTCGTCACGAAACAAAAGTGAAATGCACCATATTGCAGCCAATGCTACAAGAGTGTATATGATCCTGCTGAGTACTCCTGTCTGACCGCCGCATATCCACGCAACTATGTCAAACTGAAAAATGCCGATCGAACCCCAGTTCAGACCGCCTATTATCAGCAGTATCAAAGAAATTTTGTCAAGCATTTTAATACCTCCAATAATTCCCCCCGGCTCAGGTGCCCGGGTAGCTGTGTTCGCTGAGAAACTGCACAACACAGTACGGCCCTATCTTAGTAAATGCTCATAAAAATTTACGATTACGCGGGTTTAAATGCCTTGCTTTAAATCAGCTGAACCTGTGTGATAGTATTTCTTATTTGCATGCCTTTTGCGCCTTGCCGAATGAAATCACTTATATAATTCTGTCCCTTTTAGCATTACCCTTTGTATGTAATTTTATTCATGTTTTTTTAAAAATATATAGCATAATGCTTTAATGTCTGCATTCCCTTCCTGATATGCTTATATACTGCCGCTGAGCTTATCCCAAGACTTTGCGCGATTTGAACCACTTTCATTTCTTTGAAATATTTCATATCTATACAATCTCGCTGACGCTTGGTAAGCTCGTTTAGCATCGCAAGATTTATTATTTTTTTCATTCTCTCTCTTTGTACATTGTTTTCGGAGTCAAGCTTCTTTTCCAGATATGCGAAATATGATCCCTTTTTTTCTTCTGCTTCCTCAAGTGATCGTATTTCTGTTTTCATCAGCATTCCCCCTGTCTTTTGCCGAGCAGCCTTGCGATATCCATACATTCATAATACATATCGGTCAGTATGTTTATTCTATTGGAAAGCTCTGCTAATTTGTCTGCTGCTGCGGTCTTCATCTCCCGTTTGAGTGTATCAATCCGTTCTTTTACCTTCACAGCGCTGTCATAGTATTCTGAGGACCATTGTTTGTATGTCATAATATAGCTCCTTTCCACACGAACTGTGTAGTTGAATAAGTAAAATAACAGAGGCATTTAATACAGAAGTACTTTATCCAAGTAAAGTACCCATTCACCTCTGTATATTATTATATTCTTTTTAGGGTAAAATTCAAGTGGATTTTTCAATTTATATGTGATTGTCGTATAAATTGTATAATATCCGATAGTTAAAAAAATAACACTTGAAATACACGTTATGTGGTGTTATAATATTTGTAATCAAACCATTCACATACACATCTGTCTGTCAGCTGCTGTATAGACAGAGAAAAAAGAGGTATACTATGAAAAGCTATGTTTCAGGAAAAATTAAGGAACTGAGAAATAATTCCGGTATGACGCAGTCAGAACTTGCGAAAAAACTGGGAATATCTCCTTCTGCGGTCGGAATGTATGAACAAGGAAGACGTGAACCTGACAGTGAAATGCTGCTGCGGCTATGCGAGGTTTTTTCGGTATCCACGGATACTCTCCTTGGGAACAGTACCGGAGTTGATGAAAAAAGCCGTGAGCTTACGGATGTATTTGATGAATTCACTCAGCTGCTTTCAACACAGCAGGGACTTATGTTTGATGGTGTGCCGCTTAACGATGAGGACAGGAGTAAAATTGTTGATGCCGTAAAGGTAGTTGCTGCAATAGCAAAACAACAGCAAATGAAAAAAACCTTCGGGTAAACGGAGATTAAAATGAATAAAATAGCTGAAATTGTCAAAAAATTAACCGAAGACTTCGGCAGTTCGGACCCTTTTTTTATATGTGAACAAAAGGGGATAAATGTAATAGACAGTGATCTGCCTGAATGTGTAAACGGATTTACGATAACCATGGAAGGGATCGTATTTATTGTGCTCAATAATGCGCTGGATTATTATGCGAGAAAAATCACAGCTGCACATGAATTAGGCCACATTATTCTGCACGGCAGTACAAATTCAGTCAGACTCAGCGCAAATACGAGCTTTTGTGTTTCAAAGCTTGAACGTGAGGCTGATTGTTTTGCGGCCCATTTACTTTTGCTTGAGGAAGCTGAGGAAATGAAAGGAATGGAAAGCGTCACGAGTGAGGATATTTCCATGCTCACGCATATGCCTAAAGAAATGGTTGAGAGCGCATTTTTTTTATAAAACAGGGGCAAAATATATTATGACCGCTTACATATAGAGGGAAGGAGGATCGGTATGAAGCTGTTTATAAAAAGAGGCTGTGCTTACTGTGACGGATTTACTGTTTATAGTGAAAAAGGAGAGATTGTATGTACAGCGGAAGTCAAAGCGAATACCTCGATCCAGATTTTTCTCAGGGACAGCAGCTCTGCTCTATTGTCATCTATGCGATACAATACATTTGTACTGAATTATTTTTCTATACGGTGCGGAAAACGGATGTATGTACTGGTTCCCTGTGTAGGCCGGCATTTTGCGTTTGCGATATATGGAAGTACGTTTCGTTTTACAGGAAGTCTTGCAGACGGTAGTTTTTCTATGCTGAATTCAGGAGGAGAAACTATAATGACACAAAATAAATGCTGGACTTCTCACGGTGAAGGTTACGAGCTGAATATCAGTGAGGATAAATATGCAGTATTTATGATATCAGTTGCTTTGTGTGCTGATATTTTCCTGGCTTTAAGCGAAAGCGATCCTGTGCCTACGTAATATTAATTTAACACATTGAAATAAAAATACCATCTCTCAATTACAAATGTGATCAAGAGATGGTATTTTTACGCACTATTGCATATTATTATTCAGGATCTGATCGACCGCATTTAACAGTTCCTGTGTCCTGTTGGTTTTTTCCCATGATACCCCGAGATCTTCTCTGCCCATATGGCCGTATGCAGCAAGCTGACGGTATATCGGTTTTTTCAGATCAAGATCTCTGATAATAGCTGCAGGACGAAGATCAAACACACGATTTACGGCTTTTGAAAGCACCTCATCGTCACATTTTCCTGTTCCGAAGCTGTCAACCATTACTGATACCGGTTTCGCTACGCCTATCGCATAGGAAAGCTGTATTTCACACTTATCTGCAAGTCCTGAGGCTACAATATTTTTTGCTGCCCAACGTGCGGCATATGCTGCGCTGCGGTCGACCTTTGTAGGATCCTTACCTGAGAAAGCTCCGCCGCCGTGACGTGAATATCCGCCATAGGTATCGACAATGATCTTTCTGCCCGTCAGTCCGGTATCTGCCGCAGGACCTCCCAAAACAAATCTTCCGGTAGGATTAACGAGTATTCTTGTATTATCGTCCATGAGTTCGGACGGAATAACAGGTGTGATAACATTCTTTTTCAGATCTTCACGAATCGTGTCTACAGTCACATCTTCAGCATGCTGAGTTGAGATAAGCACAGTATCTATGCGAATCGGCTTACCGTCATCATATTCTACCGTAACCTGAGTTTTTCCATCGGGGCGAAGATATGTGAGTATATTATCTTTACGCACATCGGAAAGCTTTTTTGCAAGCTTATGAGCAAGTGAGATCGGAAGCGGCATAAGCTCAGGTGTTTCATTACAAGCATAGCCGAACATTATTCCCTGGTCGCCGGCACCGGTAAGGTTAAGCTGATCTTCCTGACCCTCGCGGTATTCGTAGGAAGAATCAACACCCATAGAAATATCCGGGGACTGAGAATCTATCGAAGAAATCACCGCGCAGGTATTACCGTTAAAACCACATTCCGGACGGTTATAACCTATCTCGTTGATAACCTTTCTTGTAATGCTGTCGATATCGGCATAGCATTCTGTTGTGATTTCGCCCATAACGTGTATCATACCGGTGGTTGCAGTAACCTCGCAGGCAACATGCGCCTCCGGATCTGCTGCAATTATATAATCAAGTATTGCGTCGGAGATCTGATCACAAACCTTATCCGGATGTCCTTCTGTTACTGACTCTGAAGTAAATAAAAATTTAGCCATTTTTCTTTTCCTTTCTTTATTCTTATCCGAAAAAGCCGCCCGGTCTGAACCGAACGGCTGAATATTCGCTCATCTTTCGGCTGAACCGCAGGATTTGGCACCTTACCGTATATCGGCAGGTTGTCGGACTTCACAGGGCCTGTTCCCTCCATCTCTCCGGATAAGTTATATTTTATTTTGCAACTGTATTATATCACTCATATCCCCCAATGTCAACCGGCATGCCGCCGGTGTCGTGTTCGCGATTCCATTCGCTGCGTTCACTGCGTATTAAGCGTAACCAAGTTGTTCCCGCGGTTATTAGTTAACAGCGTAATTACGTTACATTCACATTACAACAAAGAACAGTATTCTATCTCGAGACAAAACACAAAAGTTTCTACTTCTCCATTTGTCCATTTATACCATAATATAACAAAATTAAAATAAATATGAAAAAATCTATTGCATTGTATGATAATATAATGTAAAATAAGATGTGTGATAATGTTGTGAATTTGTATTAATCGCGAATCATAATAGCTGAAAGGACGGTGAGCGTGGTTGAATACAGATTACAAAAGCCTTCCTGAATCTATGGAATCTTCTGAGCTTTCAGAGTATTTTAATGAATTTATTGATGAATATTTTGATAAGCCAAAAAACCTTCAGACTCTTAAACAACTGTACGAGCTTGCTTATCGTCAATGGGATACCTATGAAGCACTCGATGAAAATATTGAGAAAAAACTGGAAGATTACCTGATGAGCGCTTTGGATTTCAAATCTTTGGAATTAGTGGATACTATCCTCAGTATTGTGGAAAATCTGTCTATGAAGAATGTTTTTCAATATATCGTCGGTCAGAAGGATAACGTCAAAATATTTGCAATAAAAGAATTGATCGAGGAAGCTGAAGAAGAATATTCTGATTCTATCGACGATCCGTACAGCGATCTTGATGATTGGTGATTCGTGTGTTTGTTTTTGTACTTTAAATGGTGGAGTATCATTTTTTTATGATGCTCCGTTTTCAGTGTCAGCAAAAGATTTGAGCTTTCCTCTATGAACAAAATAACATACTTTACTGATAATTACCTGAAAGGAGAAGATGTTTGTGAATCTGTTTTATCTTCTCAAGCCGAAAGCAACGGTGGCATATCTTAATAAAAACAATACTGTCCGGCAGGGACTTGAAAAAATGAAGGCTCACGGATATACGGCTATCCCCGTAATAGATGATAACGGAGAATATATCGGGACTGTCAGCGAGGGTGATTTCCTTTGGCATATCCTGGAGCATAAAAACGAACCTCCTCAGCAAAGAGAAAAGTATTGCATAATCGATTTTGTAAATGAGGAAAGAAACAGGCCTGTCAGAACTAATGTCACTATGGATGAATTATTGCTTCAGGTAATGGATCAGAATTTTGTTCCTGTTATCGATGACAGAAATACTTTTATCGGAATCGTCACAAGACGTGATGTGATAAAGTATTTTTATAATAAAGAAAAAAGCATCTGAATTTCACAAGCAGATTATATCCGGATTTCGGACTGTTTTGCAATGGTTCAGATCAAAAGCTTTGCTTTGCGGTTATATGGAAAGACGAAAAGGGGGAATTAATATGCAGGAAGTACTTTTTCCGACCATCGATCTCCATGCTACAGGTGAGAATATTATCCGCCTGCGAAAAGCAAACGGACTCTCTGTCCGTGAGCTTCAGCATTACTTCGGCTTTGAAGAACCTCAGGCTATTTACAAATGGCAGCAGGGCAAATGTCTGCCGTCAGTTGATAACCTGTACGCTCTGAGCCGTCTGCTAGGGGTTTCTATGAATGAAATTCTGGTGCAGACATTACCATCTATAACAATTAACGGGCAGTCTATCGACTGCCCGTTTCATTTTTCCGGCCGTTTCAGGCACAGCAGGATCGCAGAACTTCTGACCATTTTGCTGTCCTGTCTGAATAAAGATATTCTTCGGGGACTGCTGTGAAAATAATAGTTGTTATAAATCATTAATTTTCGAAACGCAGTTTGACTTGACGAGATTCCGCGATCGGGTAATTGCGTATATCATGCTTTCGATTGACGGTGCAGAAAACGATGCTTTCAGCGCGTTTCTTCTTTCCGGTCTTTTAATGATACATACAAAAGCATCAATATATTATTTTATGCAGCCTTATAGTTCATCTGCATCTGAACCGATCGTCCGCTCTGTATCCTGCTGCGCCTGAAACGGCCGGATATGATTTATCCGGCATTGAATTTTTCAAATACCTCATCAAAGCTGTCGTTGACATCAAACGCCGGCTCGTAATCGACCTCATAGCTGATAAGGCATTTGTCTAACTCCAGAGATGCATTGTCTGCCTTTTCGCTGAGCTTTGCCGCATATTTGCGGACTGTATTGCGGTCAAAGTTTATTGTTGTTACCCGCTTTACATCGCATTTGTAGGAAACCTGGTTTCCCTCATTATTGAACCGGTATCCCACACCGCCGTTACTCTCTGTTACTTCCCTGCCCTTTATCCTCGCCATCTGACGGAATATCTCGGATATTCTCTGGCGGTAACGGTTAAGGCTTACCTCCCCGTCAAGATCTATCGGCAGACTTTTCTTCGCGGCATTGATCGCCTCTGACAGCTTTTCACGCTGTTTGAGCAGATACATAACGAACTCGATAAGATTGTTTATCTGCTTGTAATACTCCGTATCAGGGATAACGGTCACTGTTTCGTTTTCTGCTTCAGGATTTGCTTTTTTGTAGAGATATGTTCGTCTTGTCAGTGTTACACAGTCCTCTGAGGAAAGAATGTCCTCGGTTTCGGAAAGCATGTGTTCTATACGGTTCTGAAATCTGAATGCTTCTTTTAAATTCATTGTTATCTTCACTCCTTTATTTGTTATGTCAATATTATAG
>CACYDC010000178.1 GCA_902773025.1 uncultured Ruminococcus sp. | reverse complement strand
TGTTTACTGAGGATGAACCGTCTTGCCTGTTCCCGTGTCATAGTTATCATTATTCTGTGACCTCAATGATGTTTCGTTTCATATCATTACATTTTGTTCATTGAAGAAAAACGCCATCCTCAACCAATTGCGCCTGAAGCTTCTTGATATCGATCCCGCGAAGCTCTTGCCCATTTCGTACTGCAATGGCAGCCGCCGTACCTGCAGCCTGTCCCATTGCGATACAGGGCGGCATGACGCGTACCGCGCTGTGTGCTAGCTGATCTGCTGATATGCATCGGCCTGCAACAGACAGATTTACTGTGTTTTGAGGAAGGAGAGCTTCCGCGGCAATATCACTCTGCAGAATAGCGTATGTCTTCCACGAATTGAATGCATTTGAAAAATCTGTTCCAAACACTTCATCAAAAGACTTCTGTCCAAATCCTAATACAATTCGTCTAATGTAATCAGCGCAGTACCAGGAATCTCCGCCGAATCGAACCACTTTGTAAATCCGCTCAGTGAAAACAACAGGAACTTAACGATATCATAATTTCCGGACAGCAGCTTCGACCGTCTGATAAGCGTTTCGTATATCTCTTTATCAATCTTCTCATTTTTAAATTTACACTCACCAATTACTGCTTTCTTATCGATTGCTGAAAGACCTACCACATCAATATCTGCCGGCTTTCGGATGCGTTTACCTTTGTCATCTGTCAGTTGTTCTACACCCCACCAGGTACCGGTCTCCGTTATAAAGGGGCCGAAATTCCCCTTGATTCCCTGCTCAAGCGTATAATACCGACACATTTCTTCAAAGACACTGCCCATAAACGAATGGATCTGAGGTTTTACAACCCTTTCATAGTATAATTGTCCCTGGCCCATCTCAATTACACTGATTGCTTTAGGAATGAACTGATACCAGAATTTGAACATATGATCCCTCAATATGTACTGGGTCTTCTTTTTATTTTTTTCCTCTGTAATACATTTTTTCTTTTCTATGAGTCCGGCATCCATCAGCTTTTCAAGAGAATAGAGAACAGTTGGTTCTTTCTCATGAACTTTTGCCGAAATCAGGTTTAGTGTATTTTCTCCGGACGCAACCTGTTCTATGATATTATTAACAAGTGTGACATCCGTGAATTCCTGAGTCAGGAGATTTCTTGTTTCATCAAACAAATATCCGTCTGTATTGAAGAATAATCTTATGATATTATCATCAAGACTCGCATTGGCATCAAGTAAAGCCAAATACCTGGCTACTCCTCCGGTCACACCATAGCAGATTGCTTTTTGTTCCGGTGTATAATTCGGAACAAAAAGAGCTGAATCCCTGTAATTGAACGGTTCCAGTTTTATCTGGGAATCACGTCTGCCGAATATCGGACTCTTTTCGCTGAGCACCTTTTTTTCCATAAAACTCAGCGCCGAACCGCATAGTATCACCATCATATTCTTATCCGACCATTGCGTATCGATATACTTCTGAAGCACCGACAAAAGAGCCTCCTCTTTTTCTGCCCAATAGGGCAATTCATCGATGACCAGTACCGTCTTTCTGTCATCCGCCACTTTTTTTGTTATGACATCAAACACACTTTCAACGGAAGAAAAAGCAGCATCGCGGTAAACAGGATCAAGGACATCAAGCACTTGTCTAGCGAAGAGTTCGAGATTTCTTTCTGCTCCGACCTTTGTTGCAGTATAAAAAATCACCTTTTTATCCTTAACGAATTCTCTGATCAGAGTTGATTTTCCGACCCTTCGGCGACCATATATAACAGTCATTCCCAGACCGCGCTTTGAGTAAACAGTCTCTAATGCTTTAAGTTCCCTTTCTCTTCCGACAAACATCTGCGATCTCCTCAACATTGAATCATTCTTTATTCAAATTGTTTTTAATAAATTTGTTTTGAACAAAGTATAGCATTTGAAAGCGACAGTAACAAGCATTTTTGTCTTTTAAAAAAGAAAAATTCGGAATTCCTTAGAAAACAAGGCAATTCCGAGTTGCTGCAACTGGCATTATTTTACGTCAGAACCGTTAATATCAAGGCCGACAGCATCAATTTTCCTGATATCATGAATACCATAGTAATTTTGTGCCAGGGCTTTGAAAAATGCCGGAAAATCAACGTTTTCCGGCACCGAGATCTACAGGTCAACACGTGGTCAACACTTTTTTATGAAAGGAGCACTTCCGCACTTATAATTTCAGAATGTTCATGGCAGATATGCGGCAATAATTGCAAAAATCACTGCAGGGAGCATGTTGGCGACACGGATCATTTTCCCCCAGACCAGGTTTATGCCTACGCAAAAGATCAGTATGGAGCCCACAAGTGACAGATATGAAATCGCAAGCTCTGTCATGACCGGTGAAATCATTCTGGCAAGCAAAGTGATGCCGCCTTCAAACAGCTAAACCGGAATTGCAGAAAAAGCGCAGCCTTTCCCAAGTGAAGAAGTCATGACAGCTATTATGATAAAATCAAGTACTGCCTTCACGGCGAGCGTTGAATAATCACCAAGTATACCGTCCTGAATCGCACCAACGATTGCCATAGCTCCGATACAGACGGTCAGGGAAGCCGTAACAAAAGCATTCACAAATTGCTTGTCACCGCTGTAAATGTAATTATTATCGAAAATAGACCGGAAAATCAATCCATTCCTTATATCTATCCAACATCGTTTTATATAGCATTCGATTTCAAAAATACCGGCGATACGCTGCGTTTTTTACCAGCAGCTTTCAGACTTATCCGGCGGGATATGTTTGTTCGATCCAGGCATGCCATGCATCAAATGCGCTCTGAAAGTCTGTTCCGAAGGCCTCCTCAAAGCTTTTCT
>CACYDC010000177.1 GCA_902773025.1 uncultured Ruminococcus sp. | reverse complement strand
CTGATTAATCATATAAGGGAGCCATCCCTTATCCCTGTAAACGCGCTCAATAGCTCTGTCAAGAAGGAACGGCATCGGGGGATCCATCGAAAACGATCCTTCAAAAACATTGATTACATTCCTAATATGCTCCGCTAATGACATCTTGAGCGGAAACTGGAATGGGTTGATATGCAATAGGAATTTAGTACCCGATGAAGGCGAGAATACTGTAGTCCCTCTCATTTCCGGTTTGTTTACAAGCGCACGGTATTCCTGTTTTGCCGGTTCCAGAATCAGAAATGGAATTCCAAATCTCGAATACAGTGTTGTAACAAGGTGCAGCATGCTGTTGGTTTTACCAGAACCAGGAACGCCGGCCAGGAATGCATGTTTTGATAAATTCTTGAGAGGGAAGTAAACATTATAATCGTCAGTGTCCTTTCCAAGATAAAGCCCACTATCATCGTAGCTTGGAGCTGTTTCCTTGGGCATTTCTATAGACTCTCCAGAAAACAAAGTAGGTAGCGTGGTAAAAGGCACTAACTCCTTAAGGAAGAAAAGTGTCGGCCAAAACCTCAACTCTCTGGGGGCCTTGTTATTACAAAGCAGGCGCATATTCTTATTAATGATCTCATTGACGTTGAACATGCCAGTTTCGACAATCACATCATAAGAACCTTCCGACAATGCCTCTGAAGCAGCCGCATCCAGAAGCATATTGGCATAGTCGGAATTCTGGGCAAATGCTTTAATATTCACATTGAAATGAGGTGTTGCCGCAATAGTTTTTACCAGGTCTTTATACCGCTCCAAAGTGTAGTCAGCACTCTCATCCTTCTGGAAAGATGTTAAAGTGCCTGTCTTTTCTACTCGCAGGGAAAGCATGCGACGCAATCCTGACATGATCGATCCCAACATAGCAGGTGATTCAATCGCGTCAGTATAATCCATAGGAACGACATCCACACAGTAGAGACATCTCCACTGACTTTTGTCTTCCTTTTTTGAGTTCTCAGCCATTTTTTTCATCATAGTGAACAGGCCAAACAAACGAGCATCCTCATTCATTTCCCATTTGTTCACAGAATAGAACTCCGAGTATTCAGGGTTATCCGGCCGGGCAAACTTTTCTTTCTTAATCAATGATGCCTGATAGCGATATAATTCCTGATTTAAACTTAGTGTTTTAGCCTTTCTTTTTTCCAGATCTTTTGGAGTTTCATTACCTGTAAGCGGCGGCAATTCCTCTTCAGGAAAAACCTGTACAAGATCAAAATACGGAGCTAATGGAGATGAGCCAATAAAACTCTGCATATAGTCAGAAGCGTTTTTACCATCAAACTTGATGATAATCTTCATCCGCTGTCCCTTAGGTGCTGAAGGATTATACTCATAGATCCAACGGATAATCTCCTTATTAAGGAGTCCTTTCCTGTGTATTTGGCGCAAAAAAGCCTCATGCTTTTTAAGCACACCTTCAACTCCTCCCTCGTCCAGAGCGGAATATTTGCTCAGTGTAAGATCAGGAATTCTTTTGACTTCATAATACAGGCTTGGCATGACTTCACCTCCAATTACTCTATATCATAGCGTACTGTCGATGTCGCCCATTTGCTTTTTGAACTCGTCTTCGGCCGCTTTTGTCTCTGCTGCATTATCCTGAATAGCTTGGTTAAAATCTTTCGTTGACTGATCAATTGTTGCTCGCCCTTCACTTCTAGCGTCTTTGCCAAACGCTCCAACACCATCCATTTGACCAAACAGTTCTTTAACTTTTGTATTGTTATCGACCTGTTTTTTTGCTTCAGCGCTGGCATCATTCATTTTGTTTTTGCCGGCTTCAACATTCGCATGAACAGCAGAATCCATATGAGTTTTTGCATCGCTCTTTGCTTCAGTCTGTACAGTTTTTGCTGCTGCCACAATCTCATCGTCGACATCTGTCGGCAACTGATCGAATAGTCCCTTAATCTTCTTGACATCCTCAACCGCTTTCTTGCCCTGCTCAGCGCCTTTCTTGAAAGAATCGCTGCCTTCCTTTGATTTTTTCTTGACGTCAATTAGCTTAGTTCCCATAATAATTCTCCTTTTTATTCTTTAATTATTAAAAAATTTACACCATATGACTTAAATAGTTCCTCAACGGATAATTCAACCTTTATATTTTCTGGAAACTGAATTATCCATCCATTACCACCACGGTTCAATTCACAGAGAATGATAGTTTCACATCCATCTACCCCAGATGGTAAAATACGTTTAATAATCTCTTTGCCTATGCATGTTTCAAGATCCGGAAGATATTATCACTTCGTTTCTACCATGAGAATAATCTATTCGCCGCTCATCTGCTCCATACAAATGCGAAATGACTATTATATGTTCTATGTCTTCCGGAACGGATACCAAATCAATCACTATACTGTCGTTTCCGCAATCCGAGCACCCCGAAAGACAATCCCCGAATAAATAGATTTATTTGTATTTGTCAAATTGTTGTAAAAAACAATGTCGTATTCATTCTCAATCTTTCCTCTACTATTTAATGGGAAGCAAAAGATGTCCGCGTCATAATTAGACCACTCGTAATCATCATAAACGTTAAATAAGTGCGTTACCTTTATGATTTGATAGGTAAGATCGTACATTGATACCACTCCTTCTAGTTGTGCTCATTCTCAAACAGCCGATAAATGAGCCCGGGTACAAGCACGGCTCCAGCGATAATGCACATAACACCAAACACTTTAATCGTAATATCGGAAATGATCCAATTGCTTGGAGTATTTGGCGCAACGACACAAAGAAGAACTCCTAAGCCTAGACTAATCACTATGAACAGAAGAAGGAATAATTTATCTTTAATTATGTTCTTATCGTTCTGGAACAAACAGTTTTTCATCTTGTTGTCGCCTTGTCTACATAATTGATGTAAAGCATACAGTTGCAATAAATGCAATGGTTACTACAACATATGTGACGACCTCTGTAAGCAAAGTATGCCGACACAAAGCTTCGGAATATTCTGCTAATGTTGCGTTTGGATGCTCTTTCGTCCACCGAAGGTGCCATTTTGTTGAATCTATCTTTTGGGTCTCCTTTATTATCTTCTACGCAAAACTTTTTGAGGTTGACTTCCACTGCCGTTTAATGCGGAGTCTATTCTGTCGATCAGCGTATAAGCATCATTCAGATTCTGTTGATATTCTGCACGTGTGGCACGTAGTTGTGGCAACTTCGCCGCAGCGCTTGATCCAAATGGATTTGAAGCCATCTGCTCAAATGTACTTATACTCTGATCGAACTTCGGAAGTTTTTCCTCTATAGCT
>CACYDC010000176.1 GCA_902773025.1 uncultured Ruminococcus sp. | reverse complement strand
TTTTTTTGGAAAGGGGTCCGGGGGATAACCCTTTTTTTCAAAAAAGGGTTTCCTCCGGCAGGGTTTGGGACAGAGTCCCAATATTCTAAAGAAGAAAGTTGATTTCCATGCATGCACTCCGCCGCAGGCTTGAATAAGGGGAGAAATTGTTGTATAATAGCTTTGGCCGGAGGGCAGAAAAAGAAAACAGAAGGATGGTTGATTAAAATGGATATAAGACAGGAGTCATTGAAGAAGCATTACGAATGGAACGGTAAGATAGAGGTGATCTCACGCGCACCTATTACTAACTCGGAAGAGCTTTCTCTTGCATATACGCCTGGTGTTGCAGAGCCTTGTCTGGAAATACAGAAGGACTATGATAAGTCGTTTCAGCTTACAAGAAGAAATAATCTTGTTGCAGTAATTACAGACGGAACTGCGGTTCTTGGCTTGGGGGATATCGGACCCGAAGCGGGTATGCCTGTAATGGAGGGAAAATGCGCGCTTTTTAAAGAATTCGGCGATGTTGACGCTTTTCCGCTTTGCGTACGCAGTAAGGACGTAGACGAGATAGTTCGTACTATATATCTTATTTCAGGCAGCTTCGGCGGTATCAATCTTGAGGATATAGCTGCGCCTCGCTGCTTTGAAATTGAGAAAAAACTTAAGGAAATATGCGATATACCGGTATTTCACGATGATCAGCACGGCACGGCTGTTGTAGTAGCTGCTGCACTTGTTAATGCGCTCAAGGTCGTTGGAAAGGATATAAAGGATATCAGGGTTGTAGTTAACGGCGCCGGATCTGCCGGTATTGCAATTTCAAAATTGATAATGAAAATGGGTGTGCAGAAGCTTACACTTTGTGACAGTGTGGGTATCATTTGTGAGGGTGACAGCAGACTTAACAGCGCAAAGGCAGAAATGGCTCAGATAACAAACCGTGAGCATCTGACTGGTACGCTTGCAGACGCAATGAAAGGCTCAGATGTATTCATAGGCGTTTCTGCTCCCGGAGTTGTCAGCGAAGATATGGTACGCTCGATGAATAAGGATGCTATTGTATTTGCAATGTCTAATCCTACTCCTGAGATCATGCCGGATCTTGCAAAGGCAGCAGGAGCAAGAGTGATCGGAACAGGACGATCTGATTTCCCGAATCAGATCAATAATGTTCTTTGCTTCCCGGGAATATTCCGCGGCGCACTTGACTGCAGAGCTAAGGAGATCAACGACGATATGAAGGTAGCGGCTGCATATGCAATAGCTTCAATAGTAAACGACGAAGAGCTTAAGGAAGAATATATACTGCCGTATGCGTTTGATAAGAGAATAGGTCAGACAGTTGCGCAGGCTGTTATGGATGCTGCAAGAAAGACCGGTTCTGCAAGACAGTAATAAACGCAAAGCTTTTAAAGCTGAAATCAATTATTTGCTGACACGTTCCGTGATAGTTTAAGACTGTTTCGGGACGTGTTTTTAAAAAAACAAAACGATATATCAGGTGAGATATTATGAATGAAAGACTTGAACGTACTGCCATGCTCATAGGTGAACAGGGAATTGAAAAATTGAAAAATTCAAGGGTCGCAGTATTCGGCGCAGGCGGTGTCGGAGGATATGTAATAGAAGCGCTGGTACGCTGTGGAGTCGGGATGATAGATGTTATTGACAAGGATACTGTCGCAGTCAGCAATATAAACAGACAGATAATCGCAACGGATGAAACCGTCGGAATGTATAAGGCAGAAGCAGCGGCAAAAAGAGCAAGGCTTATTAATCCTGACGTAAAAGTAAATGTCCATAATATATTTTATACGCCCGAAACCTCATGCTGCTTTGATTTCACACAACTTGACTATGTGGCAGATGCAGTTGATACTGTGAGCGCGAAGATCGAACTTGTTTTGCAGGCACAAAAAAGCGGTACACCGATTATTTCTTCAATGGGTACAGGGAATAAGCTTCATCCGGAAATGTTTGAGATAGCAGATATTTACAAAACGTCTGTATGTCCGCTTGCGCGGGTGATGCGCAGGGAGCTTAAAAAACGCGGAGTAAAAAGTCTTAAGGTCGTTTATTCGAGGGAAGAACCTGTTACACCACAAATTAGTATTACCGATATGGAAACGGGAAAAGTAATACCCTCAAGCATTTCATTTGTTCCGTCGGCCGCAGGACTTATCATGGCCGGAGAAATTATCCGCGAGCTTATATGATTCTGACTTTAACTTGTTCAAAGCAAAGCTTTTAATATAACTGACAAAAAGCCGCATATCAGACGATTTGTTTTCTGATATGCGGCTATAATAATATTTATTATTGATCATTCATTATCGATCATAGAATTAAAGTGTCGTTTGTATCGTTTCGGTATCTGAATATCGCAAATATAACCGAACTCCGAAAGAAACTCAGATATTGTGCTTATCCCGTCCCTGTAGAATTGTTTTATTCGTTTGTCCCTATATGATATGCCCTTGT
>CACYDC010000175.1 GCA_902773025.1 uncultured Ruminococcus sp. | reverse complement strand
TTATTACGAATTATTTATGTATTCTTTGCAATATTTTAATAGCTTTGCTTTCAACAAGCAAAGACAATCCGTAGGCTCGCTGACGTACAGCGGGAGATTTTACTCCCACTGAACTCATATATTGTTCCCGCCGCCTTAGATGCTGTACATATTTTGCGGTTATAATTCTCCATCAGATGATCCTGATACTTCATTTTTTATATAGCTGTCAGTCTTATGCTTTATGGTCAAACATCATTTTTACCATCGATACATTAAGTCTTGTATTACTTTTTGTAAAAACCGACATTATACTCGATTTTTTATTTACGTAATTCTCCTTATGCTTGAAAATAAATAGCATTTGGCTTATAATATACTTGTTATTCATACAGAGGAGATTTTTATATGAAAGTGTTTTTCACCATCCTAATTTGCAAACTTCTTCGGTTTGTCGGAAAAATTCTCGGCAAAGGCAGCAGCTTTCCCGGAAAAATCGCTTTGAAAATGTGCCCTGATATCCTGAGCCGTATTGCATTGCCGCAGTATATTATTGCCGTAACTGGAAGCAACGGAAAAACATCTACCGTTGAAATGATTGCTCATATTCTCACTGAAAATGGTAAAAAGGTTTCTTGGAATAAGGAGGGTTCAAATCAGATAGAAGGTGTCACTACTTTGATCCTCGGCTGTTCTAATCTTGGCGGTAAAGTTAAAAGTGATATCCTGCTTATTGAGAGTGACGAAAGATTTGCAAAATATACTTTCCGCTATATTACACCTACTCATTATGTAATTACCAATCTTTATCGTGATCAGCTGACAAGAAACGGTCATCCCGAATGGGTTTTTAATGCGATTTCTGACAGCATTAACGATAAGACTCAGCTTATACTTAATGCGGACGATCCTTTAGTTTCGTCATTTGGCAAGGACAGATCCGATGTCATCTGGTTCGGCGCTGATAAACTGCAGACTGATACTGAATCGAACGACTGTGTATATGATGACGGCGCATATTGTCCTGTATGCAAGAAAAAAATGAAATACAGTACAAGACATTATAATCATATCGGTCATTATAAATGTACTTCATGCGGCTATAAACGTCATAATACCGATTATACTATTACGTCTGTCGATCTTGACAACGGTGTGGCTTATATCAACGGTGATAAAAAAATCACTCTCGCCCTCAGATCTCTTTATAACATCTACAATATTATGGCCGCATATACTGTCGCTTCCATCACCGGTATTAACGAAAATAAAATTGCTGAGGATATGAGCGATTATGTAATGAAAAACGGCAGAGTGGTTACATTTGATATCGGGAGCAGACATGGCACTCTTCTGACCTCGAAACATGAAAACAGTATTTCTTATGATCAATCCATTAATATCGCTGTATCTGACAAACGAGGCTGTGACGTTATGATCATCGTTGACGCCGTAAGCAGAAAGTATTTTACAAGCGATGTTTCTTGGCTTTGGGATATTGATTTTGAAAAACTAAACGGCGAAAATGTTCATCAGATTATTCTTTCCGGTAAATACTGCAACGATCTTGCGGTTCGCTTCGGATATACAGATATCCCTAAAGACAAAATAAAAATTTTTGAGGATATAGATAAAGCGTTTGATTATCTGAACAGTGACAGAAACGAATATATTTATACTATCACCTGTTTCTCGGATAAAAATAAATTCCTCAGTTTACTTTAAGGAGTGCAGCATGAAAATACTTCATTTATACCACGATATTATGAACCTGTACGGAGAATACGCTAATGTAAAAGCATTAGAAAGAATTATCCTCAACAGCGGTTCAGACTGTTCTGTAGACAAGATGTCATTTGGTGATAATGCTATTCCGGAAAACTATGATTTTATATACATAGGCTCAGGAACTGAAAGAAATCAGAAGGTTGTATTAAAGGACATCCGAAAATATAAGGTTTCGCTGAATAAATGTATTGACAGCGGTAAAGTCCTCCTTTTTACCGGCAATTCATTTGAAATGCTCGGAAAGACAATAACTGACGCCAAAGGCAATTCTTTTGAAGGTCTGGGTATCTTTGATTTTACAGTAACGGAACAGGATAAAACAAGAAATACTTCAGATGCTGTTTTTTCGGCAGGCTTTATTGATAAAGAGCTTGTAGGATTTATTAATAAATGCAGTGAGATTGAAGGTATCGATACACCATTATTCAATGTTGAGATGGGTCTTGGAAACAAGAAAAACGACTCATCTGAAGGTATCAGACTGAACAACTTTTTCGGTACTCATCTTACGGGTCCTATACTGATCAAAAACCCTTATTTTCTTGAATACATAGCTAAGCTTTCGATAGGAAATGACGCTGAAATAAACGCTTCTCATCTCGGATTTGAAAGATCAGGATATGAAGTCACTTTGAGGGAATTGAAAAAAAGAATGAATAATTCATAAATTAATCATAAACGGCAAAGCCCGTCATACCTATATGTATGATCTGCTTTGCCGTTTTGTTTGTCTTTCAAAACTCTGTTATAATA
>CACYDC010000174.1 GCA_902773025.1 uncultured Ruminococcus sp. | reverse complement strand
GCTGTTCCGCCGTCTGCTGCGCCGGTAAGTGTTATGGACTGACCAACAGTAACATTATCCGCGCTTATTTCGGATTCATTTACCAATGGAGCAATTGCCGTAATACTAAAGGTCTTATCTGCCTGTGTGCCCTTTGAATCCTTTACTGATATTTTTACATCATATTCGCCTGCCGAATCAGGAGTAAAGGTTTCTGAGCCGGCTGTACCGAATTCTGTTCCAATCGCGGTCCATTCGCTTTCGCTGTTTTCTTTGTAATAGAAAGCGTATGAATACGGTGAAACGCCTCCCTCAGCGCTTGCTGTAAGATCAACACTTTCTCCGGCGGTTACTTCCGTATCGCTTACATTTGAATTATTAACAAGTGCAGGTGTACTGTCAACACAGGTTATTTTGATCTTTTTCGTTTCCGGATTGTATTCAAAATCTAACTTATCGCCTGCTGAAAGCCCAATTACAGTGACACTCTTAGTAGGTGAGGGGTTTTCAGCAAAAGTATATTCATTGCTTGTTCCCTCAGCAAAGTTAAATGACGCGCTCGCGGAAAGAGCGTAGACTTTTCCAGTAGTAACATTCTTGATACGGCAGCTGAAGTTGTTGCTGCTGTTTGCCGTGTAAGTGCCTCTGTAGATACCGTCATTTCCGTGTGTAAGTTTAAAGTCAACATTCGTCCAATCCGTATGCTCGTCCTGAACATAATAAATCACTGCATACGTATCGCTTATTACCTCATCCGGATCATAATCGAAGTTTGAAACAGTATATTTGTTGTTTTCGCTTCCGTCAACATAGAATCCGTTATACTGGTATTTATGAAGCGCAATATCCACTGTCTGATTTGCATTGCTGCCTGAGTTGAAAATAAGGTTATCATATTGGCCTGCGTTATCAAAATGTACGGCGTAAACATCCTGACCATACGAATTGGTGCTGCTTTTTGTCAATTTAACACCCGGCCATTCTCCGTTCTTGTCTGAATCAGTCCATGCATATGCATAAACGCTGCTCCAGTTTTGTGTATTGACAAAATAGTAGGTATCCTGAAGCGGATAATACGATATCGGGCCTGTATATACGGCAAGCGCGTTTATCCTTCTTTCAAATTCGTCGAGGATAGCTTCATCGAATGTGGAATCGGACTTATATTCATAATAAAGCTTCTTCAGATACTGATAGCTGTCATATGATGAATACTTATAGTACATATCCAAAATACCGGATACTTTGGCAAGTTCAGCTTCGGAGCTTACTAAATTTCCTGTCAGCGGAATTTCAGTATTCTCATGCATAACAGGGCTGTCTGAAGAACGTCCGCCTTCCATGATATAGCTGTACCGCGGATATATTTTTTCTTCGGTTATATTAGCTCCATAGAATACGATTTCATTTTCATAAACCTCAGCATAATATCCCTGAGAATTATAGCCATATCCGCCGTTATAATCCAAAGCTGAGTTAGTTGAATTCGGCATAGTTGAACCGGCGAGTGACGGAGTATGGAGCATATTTGCGGTTATTTCGTTTTCATCCGAAATGTTCGTATAGTTATAATCCATTGAAAAATCTTCATGTGTATGTCCTGAAAGGAAAACAACATTCGGATAGTCATTCAGGATAGCTTTGAATTGCTTTGCTGATTCGAAATCCGGATTCATCAATCCGCCGTAATAGGGGTTGCTCATACGGTCGCCGGCGCCAAACCCCCGTATAGGAGCATGCTGTACGATGAAGATATTTTTATCCTCATAATTATCCTCAATAAGAGTTCTTGCCCACTGAATCTGGTCACTGGAAAATTCCTCATAATTATTTGGAGCGCTGTTATATTCCAAAGCCATAAAGATAAACATATCTCTTGTATTTTGTTCTACCATGTAAAAATATGTTTTTCCGCTTTGTGAACCGTCAGTACCTGTTGCATTAACAAAGGCCGTCAGACCCTTATCAACACCTGTGCGCATATCATGATTGCCGTCTGATTCCCATACCGGATTTACGTAATTACTCTGGCTGAGGATTTTTTCGTATGCATCCCATTCTTTATCGGGACCGTTCTCATTAGTAACACAGTCACCGCTCACAATTATGTAATCAGCATTCATGTTTTTACTGTAATCAAAAGCAGCTGCGAGATTAGTTTCGGCATTTTTATAAAAAAATGAGTTGCCCCTATCGATATGGATATCGGAGTATGTACTGAAAGAATATAAGAAATTACCGCTTGCGGTATTGAATCTCTTATTTACAGGAATATTACAAACTGAGTAAGCGTCTGCATTGTTAAGAGAATCGGTTGTTGCAATAATTCTCGAGGCATTTTTCGGAATAACGGTATGATATCCCATGCTTACGGTATCTGATTCTCCTGCCGCAAGCGTAAATTCAGCAATCGGATAATAGCCGTCGAGAGCGGAGTCATCATCAGCCCAATAGATCTTGTATGTCCCTGCCTCATCAGCTTCAAGAGTAATTGTTCCCTGTGCATATCCGGCAGTATTAGTGTCAAATTGATAACTCAGTTTACCGTTGAATTCATCGTAAGCAGAAACGATCCGATCAGCACTGCTCACAAGCGAAACCATAGGCACAGTCATCGCGGCTGAAAGCATAACAGCCATGATCCGGGCCGAGAATTTTGATTTCATAATTAACCATCCTTTCTGTAGTTGAATATATTTATCAGTTATATTATATAGTTTTATTTTCCAAAAGTCAATAAATTTATATAGTCCGGCCGGCGTGCCGCCGGTGTCATGTTCGCGGCGGAGTGCCTCCGCAGTCAAAAATATTCAAAAAATACCCCGCACCCTTTTTTGAGTACGAGGTATTTTTTATTTGATCTTCAGTTTAAAGACATTGCGGCGAGGGTCCCTGCAAATGTAATTATTTGTATGTTTTTTCGATATAAAGAGCAACCCCGTCCTCAAAGCTGTTTCCTATGATCAGGTCGGCAGCCTGCTTGGTTTGTTCTACTGCATCTCCTACGGCAATACCGATATCGGCAGATTTAAGCATATCAATATCGTTAAGATTATCTCCGAAAGCAATAACCCTGTCAGCTTTAAGCTGATCTTTAATTTTTAACATACCGGCAGCCTTTGTAGCCTTACTGCTGAATACTTCAAGGAAATACAGATCGGAATAATTATCGCTGTATAGAGTGGAACGTACACGAGGATCCATACTTATTTCATTATGGATAGGCAATAGCTTCTCATATGAATCAATCATTGTAAAATAGATAACTTTGTCGCAGTCAGAAACAGTTATTCTGTCAACCTGACAAAAGCTTTTATAATCCTTGTCTTTGCGTGCGTTAAAGAATTCACGTTCAACATCATTCGTCAGTCTTTCAAATTCAACGTGTATTCCATACTGTTGATCTGCTCTGTATACAAAAGACATCCTGCCGTGTTTTCTCAGAACCGCAATAACATACCTTGCCGTGTAGGGTTCTATAGGAATACAGTCGGTATACTGTTTTTTTGAAAAATCATATGTCAGCACACCGTTAAGCTGAACACATGGGATATTGATATTGAGTTCGGACAGAATTTCAAGAGAGCTCTGACTTCTTGCTGTTGCTATTGTAAAAAGCAGACCATTATCGATCAGTTTTCTGATTATACGTGAACTCTGATTGGACAGACGCGCATTTTTATCAAGAAGTGTACCGTCCAGATCTGAAATATACAGTGTTTTCATATCTTCCTCCCGAAAAAGATCAAGCTGAGATTTCTGAGATATAGTATACTGCCTGTTCAAATTCTATTTTCCTTGCTTCGGTATCCAGATCCATAGAGAATTCACCGTGAATTTCCGATCCGTCGCATTTATAGATAATGCCCTTTCCGCAGGCGAAGCCTTTTGTAAAGCGACCCGTAAAGCGGTGATCTTTATAAAGTACAGAGCCTTTACCGTTTGGAATACCGTTTTTAAGCTGACCGGTATATTTTCCTCCATTGAAGTCAATATCAATAGCATATTCTGGAGCATTACGGAATTTTTCGTAATCAGTTTCACTGAGCTGTTCACATTCAGGCAGACTGTCACATTTGTTAAAGAATACCTGCATTGGTTTTTCGGGAATATCATCACGGAAAATACCCTCGAATTCCTTTTCACAATCACTATTGTAAGCACATCCCATACCGCTTCTTTTTCCGTCACGGATATTTCCGTAGTAGCTTATTGTACCCTCGTCAGTATAATTGCAGATATAGATACATATGTCGTCAGAATATACAGCTTCACTGTGGATTTTTCTGTTATATATTTCGTTTATCCTGCCTTGACGTTTTCCATCGGCAAAACAGCCCGTATATCTTGGTATGCCGTTGTCATAAAGGATACCGCATCCGTTATAGCTGTTGTTTTTCCATTGACCGTAGTATACGATTTCTTCTCCGCAGTATTCAGTGCCCAGACCGCATCGTATACCGTTTTCAAAGTTTCCGGCATAAATAAGCTCACCGTTTTCATAAAGTTTACCGAAGCCCTCATAAATTGAATTACGGAAAGCGCCGTCATAGATTTTCACACCATCTTTGTATTCAATACCCTTGCCGTTTCGGTGCATATCAGTCCATTCGCCGCAATACACAAGTTTTTTGTCCCTGTTATATTCATTGAAAACACCGGTAGGTTCGCCGTCAACAAATCTGCCTTCAGCAAAACCGCCGTCCTCAGAGTACAATCTGCCGGTACCGTTATACATATCATCGGCAAAACCGCCGGTATAAATAAGCTTTCCGAGAGAATCGGACAATGTGCAGTTTCCGTTAGCCTTACCGTCCTTAAAGCTGCCTCTGAGAATACAGCCGTCCTCAAGATAGAGAATACCGTTTCCGTTATAGAGATTATTTTTCCACGAACCGTTATATATCACCGTACCGTCGGTTTTATAGGAAATACCCTTACCGCTGCGCATATTATTCAAATAACCGCCTGCATAAAGCATATTGCCTTCGCTGTCGAATTGCGTACCGGTGCCGAGGAATTCACCGTCCTTATATTTTCCGACAAAGAAGGTATCTCTTTCATAGGAATATGTAATGCCGGCGCCGGAACGTTTGCCGTCGTTATTTTTGCCAAGAAAGACAAGCCTGCCTTCGCGGTCGAAGCTTGCGCCCAGACCCGAAGCGTTATTATCTTCCCACTTTCCGATATACATACTGCCGTCATTAGGGGAGAATGAAACACCTGCGCCGCAGCGTTTATTTTGTTTCCATGAGCCTGCGTAGCAGAGTTTGCCTGATTTGTAGTAATAAACGCCGAAGCCGTCACGTTTATCGTCTTTATAGCTGCCCTCATAAGCAGTTTTACCGTCAGCCATAGCTGTTCTGCCCGAACCGTTTCTTTTATCATCATCGGTATCGCCGAAATAGAAGTATTGTCTGCCGCCGGACTCAATGATAAGCTTTTCAGTATTTTCATAAGGACAATCCTGCAAAAACTCACAACCGGACCTATCGGCTGCGAATTCAGAGCTGTCGCCGGCTAAATCAAACTCATTGTCGGAGTGATTATGTTCAGCAGCGGAAACAGCTTCAATATCAGTAATAAGCTGAGCGCCCTCCTGAGGCTTTTTAAGAAGCTTAGGCTTTGACGGTTTATCAGAAGTATTGATATGTACAGGAGCAGTTTGCGCAGGCTCAGTCTGTTCAGGCTCAGCAACAGGTTTATCAGGTTCAAGGGCATTAGTATTGACTTCGAAGGAAGGCTCACTGTTTTCCTCATTATCGAGAGGCGTATCGATGTCGTCAATATCATTCTGAAGGATATGGTCGAGAGCTTTTTTACGCTGTCTTGACTCACCCTCAGTACAGAAATAGAAGCTGCCGCTGCTTGTACGGCAGAATATCTGAGGTTCGCCTGCGACGATATTAAGTTTTTCAGTAAGCTCCTTATCGAAGACATATTCAAAAGGATAAAGAACGGTAGTAACACCGTTTTGTTTTTTTACAAGGACGGCGCTGCTGCCGTCAGAAGAAGGAGTGACAGTACAGAAAGGAATACGTCTGTCAGACGAAGAGAAGAATTCGACGCTGAGAAGGTCATGATGATTATTGAAATAGACTCTTTTAAACGGACGTCTGTCCTTATCGAAGGATTCGATAAAATAACCGTTATTAACATTAGCGACACGGTCAGCGAGCTGAGCGCCGACAAGTTTTTTCCATTTAAGCGGACGGCCGTCCTCGATAGAAAAAGAGCAGCGATACATTTCGCCGGAGATATTGTAGGAACATCTGTCCTTTTGTTTTTTACCGGATTCGAAGTACTTTCTTCTCACATTGCAAAGGAGGTCGGTGCCATCCTGCAGTTCAAGAGATGTTTCATATATACCATAAAAAATCAATTCCTTATCAGCCTTTTGAACCATTGTATAATCCATAGCAAATACTCCTTCATCGAATATACCAAGTATAATAATACAATATATTTCAAATATTTGCAAGTAGAGGAGAAATATATTGTTGTCAGCGCAGCGTACCCTTTTCATAGTTCCCGAAAAAGATAAAAAAATTATACCTTCAGAGGTCAATAAGTGTAGGGTGTAAAGAAATTTTATTTCAGGGAGGGGTTTGTTTATGTATTGTCAGTAAAACGGTGTGACATCACCGAAAGAAATAAAGAGGTATGTGTGTTATTGTGTTGTTTTGCTGTGTGATTGTCGAACTTCAGCAAACTGCGGGACACGTACACACATACTCTATATCTATATCTTACTCTATATCTTACTCTATATCTGTCGTTACATTTTTCGTCATGAGCGTTACGTTATCGTTACATCTGCGTTACATATAGTCTTATGCTTTTGTTTGTGTAACTGTATCGTAAAAAGGGAGATGAAAAAGAGTATATAATGTAACATACATTAAAATCTTTGCATTCAACAAGCAAAGGCAAGCCGTAGGCTTGCTGACGTTCAGTGGGAGATTTTACTCCCACTGAATGGGTATATGGCTCCCGCCGCCT
>CACYDC010000173.1 GCA_902773025.1 uncultured Ruminococcus sp. | reverse complement strand
AGAGCATCAGAAGCTCTTGACGGACAATATTTGAGACGATGCTGTGCTGCTATTGAACGTGAACTTCTGATGAGTCCGAAGGAAGTAACATATACAGACAAAATAAACACGATTTTCCATATTCGTGCGGATGAGAAATTCAAGAAGCTTCTGACTTGGGAAAATTTGAAATGCGTTGCAAAGGGAAACATGAAACCTGTCATGACTTCGGTAAAAATTGGTTTATATCGGACGATAATATGGGTGTTTGATAGGAAGTATCGGAGAAGAAAATGAAAAAATCCTTCTGATTTTTGGCACACGTCCTGAAGCGATAAAAATGTGCCCGGTAGTAAATGAACTAAAAAAATAAATAGCATAGAAACAAGAGTTTGCGTTACTGCTCAGCACCGACAGATACTGGATCAAGTGCTTAATTCTTTTGGCGTTATTCCTGATTATGATTTGAATATTATGAAGGATAGGCAGTCGCTTTTTGACATTACGTCGGAAATATTGAAGCAAATCAGAGAGGTATTAAAAGCAGAAAAGCCCGATGTTGTACTTGTTCATGGAGATACAACCACAACCTTTGTTTCGTCACTTGCCTGCTTTTATTTGAAAATCCCTGTTGGGCATGTTGAAGCGGGGCTTAGAACCTACAATATCTTTAGTCCATATCCAGAGGAATTTAACAGAGAAGCAGTATCAATTATCAGTCAATATAATTTCGCGCCTACGCCTTTATCGGCTGAAAACCTGATTAAAGAAGGTCGAAATCCGGCGAAAATTTATATTACCTGAAATACTGTTATTGATGCAATGAAGCATACTGTAGCATCTGATTATTCTCACCCCGAGCTAGAATGGGTTGGTGATATTAAGCTGATTTTTTTATAGCGCATCGAAGAGAAAATCTTGGAGAGCCTATGCATCGTATGTTTAGAGCGATACGTCGTGTTTTAGAAGAACATACAGATTGTAAGGCGGTATATCCGATTCACATGAACCCTGCTGTACGTCAGGCTGCAAATGATGAGTTGAACAACTGCAACCGCATACATATACATATTATAGAACCGATTGAAGTAGTTGATTGCCATAACTTTGAAGCGCGTGCTTATTTATTCCTTACCGATTCTGGTGGAATACAGGAGGAATGTCCTTTTTATGGTGTTCCGGTATTAGTGATGCGAGATACAACAGAGCGCCTCGAAGAAATTGAAGCGGGGACATTAAAACTTGTTGGCACGGATGAATAGGCAATCTATTCTGAATTTAGATCATTGCTTGAAAATGAAAGTGAGTACAAAAAAATGAGTGGTGCATGCAATCCTTATGGCGACGGAAATGCATGCAAGCGTATAGCGAACATTTTAGAAGGAAAACAATACTCTCCATGGTGCCCATAATTTTTTGTACTTATTAAACTGAAGTAAGATTGATAACTGAAAAAATGAAAAGAAGGTATTAAGCTTGAATGACGAGATAATGGTAAGCGTTTGTTGTTTGGTTTACAACCATGAAAAATATCTTAGACAATGCTTAGATGGATTTATGATGCAAAAAACGAACTTTAAATTTGAAGTTCTGATTCACGATGACGCTTCAACAGACGGTTCTCCTGACATCATTCGTGAATATGAGAAAAAGTATCCTGATATCATTAAGCCTATTTTTCAGAAGGAAAATCAACATTCCAAAGGAGTACGTATTTCTTGGATTTACCAATACCCAAGAGCAAAAGGAAAATATATAGCTCTTTGTGAGGGAGATGATTTTTGGATAGATGAGAATAAACTGCAGGTTCAATATGATGCATTAGAAAAAAACAAGAATTGCGTTTTTTGTACAAGTAAAGTGCAAATTATTTCAGAATCAGGTGAGGAAATTAATCAAGTTTATCCAAACGAAAATTACACATCCTCGTTGATAAATGGTCAAGATATTATTAGTACTTTGATTAGCGATAATTTATATCCTTTTCAGACCAGTTCATATTTTTTTATTTCTACGGTGATTTCTGATTTATTTTTTCAAATGCCAGAGTATTATAAGAAATTCAAAGTCGGTGATACCCCGTTAATGTTGTTGTATGCTACAAAGGGCAGTTTCTATTATATTGATAAAATTATGTCATGCTATCGTCGTAATTCAGATTATAGTTTTTCAAAAAAATATGACTCGAATACAAGTTATAAGATTAGTGTGATATGTGCAAAAATAGATGCGTTGAAGGAATATGACCGCTTTACAGATAACAAATATACAGATGCTATTCAACTGAGGTGTTTATGTGAAGAATACAGGTGCTTAAATCTAAAGAAAGATTATAAGGCTATGTTAGACAGGAAATACAGAATTTGCGCAAAAAAACAACCATTTAAAGAGAGAGTATATATTCGTTTTTTTGCTTTGTTTCCAAGATTCGAGTCCATTTATCAAAGAATAAGAGGAAAAAATAAATGACCGGTAAATCAGTTTTATCAAACTTCATATGGCGTTTGGCAGAGCGCAGCGGAGCACAGATAGTCCAGCTTGTCGTTTCGATTGTTCTTGCGCGT
>CACYDC010000172.1 GCA_902773025.1 uncultured Ruminococcus sp. | reverse complement strand
TACTGCTGCAATAATCCCGACTCCTGAAATAGTGAGAAAAACAATATTACCGAATCCACCTGAATGAGTGCCTCTTTGCTTTTCGAAACTATTGCTATTGGCATTTGTTTTATGTCTGTTGTTTAGCCATTTTAAAAGTAAGTCAAAAAAATAAAGGGCACTTCCCCATAAGGCAATACTTACCATCCCCAGACGAATCATGATAGTCAAAGATTTTACCGACGAACTCCATCTGATTTTATTGATCAGAGTCGTTGAAATATACAGTCCAAACAAGCAGAGATATATTGTTTCTGAGCTATCCGGAATCATTTCTGAAAGATTACCTAAATATATTGCTATCCTAATATTGTGATCACTTACCTCTTTCATAGTGATACTTTCACTTCCGTTTATTTATACAGGCTCTAATTATTGTTCAGATTTCCTTTTTATCACACGATAAACATGTAGATTATCAATCAGTCCTTTTTCTGCAACTTTCTGGAATTCAATATTGCTTCCAAAGTGTTCTTGTAAATAATAAAGAACAATCTTTGTATTCCCTTCCAGCAGAAAGGTATTCGGTCGTTCCACCAGTGCTTCAGCAGGATTATCGACACCTATTTCATTAAGTAAATCTCTAAAATAAGGCTGACCATAGACCCAATCACCCAAAGGAATATTGTGCTCCATCACAGATCTTGACGGAAGCTTTCCAGTATTCTTTGTGTATTTTGGAATATGAGCATGCCAGTTAGGGCAAATTAGAATGATATTATTTTCCTTTCCCTTTAAAAGGGAATAACTACCGCATATGTTCTCCGGCTCAAAAGGGTTTTTTTTATCTTCCGTGCAACTCAGAAGCACACTTTGCAGTTGATGGTATTGTGCATACGCCAAAAGTTGTCCTGTATTGAACCATAAAACGATAAACATGATAGCGACGGTAATACGGTTCACAAATGCTCTGAAATATACTGCACTTGAAGAATCCGATGCAGGTTCATTAAAAGCTGCACATATAAATGCAAAATCCCCTGCAAAAACGGCCGGTTCCCACACACGCATCGGTGCTCTGCCACGAAAAGTAAAATACGCAATGATAATAAATACACCCAGAAAGGCCAGCAGAGTTTCTGCCTTTCTCAAGGTGGTACAACATAGCAAATTACGGATCACAAGTACTAAAGAAAGAATAATCAACAGTAACATATACAAACTTGTATGAAAAAGATCATGCTTCATCTCACTCAGTGTTCCAGCAATCCCTTCTACTGATAATTCATACTGATTTTTACTTCCTGCCTGTACAATCATTTCCAACTTGTCTGTGTCGAAATAGTCTGTATCAAAAAAACACCAGTTCACAGCTGCTTCATAATCTGCTTGCGTAAATATACCTTCACCTGCTTCAGCAACCTCAGGTCCCCAGTATTTAACAGGGAAATCCACGACAGCAGTCCTTGCAGAGTTGTATTCTGCAGCCGTTTTATATGGTTCAAATGCATTGAACACCATTCGGGAAATAATTAACAAACAAACGATGAGGAAACAGGGAGCCAGACAGTTTAGTTTCTGCCTGGAACTATTCTCCTGATTTCTTATAATAGGTTCTCTATGCATGCTCTGCTTCTTTGAGAAAATGTTAGAGAATCTGAATCTCAATTTTGACTGCATCTCTGCATCAAAAGCCAAAGCAAGCAATTCCAATAAGACAAAAGGAATAAAAAGGAGAGCTGACTCTATCCTCAGCATAAAACCAAAAGCCACAAAGATAGTTCCTGCAACAATCCATCTCTTATGCTTCTGTTCTTGTAATGCATGAAAAAGAATCAGAAGGCCGAACAACATAATTGCACCAGTGGTGATTGTATAATTGCTATTCCAGATACATATTCCTGCTGTAAATAACAAAATCGACATGACGGTCATTGACAGCTTCACAAAACCTGATAATCGCCATTCTCTAATCGATTTTTGAAAAACATCTCCTGCGAATAGGTAGAAAAGCATCCCTATCTGTAAAGCAATCACGAAATGAACTAACAAAGTAAAAGCGTCAGCAGAAGGAATTAAAAAATGAAGTAATCGGATTACGAGGCACAATAAAGGATGAAGATACTGACAGAAAACATTCTTCCCGTAAAAACCGTTTGTCACAACAGCAACACCAATGTTATCTGTGCTTATATATAGAGGATTTGATAACATAAAACCAATATAGCAGGCAACAGAAAAGAACGCAGGCAATATAACTGCCTTTTTCTCTCCTTTTGTCTTCATATCCAACTCCCTCTTTTTTTTGCAAATTTCAATTTTTCATTGTTCGATTATGATTTTCAAACAAGAAGGCATGCACCCTTCTATCGGCGCATGCCTCCTCATCAGATTGCCGCAAGATAATCACAGCATATGTTTGCTATTTATTGATGTTTTTTTGCAAGAATACTGTTAGTTCTGCATCAAAATCTGTTGGCCAATTAAGCCTCCATTCTCCTGCGAGTAACCAGGACAACACCTGCGCCGATGACGAGGATTGCACCAATTATGTAGAAGATTGTGGTACCGATACCACCAGTGGAAGGAAGCTCTGTACCGCTGTTATTTTCGATTGTTACTGGAAGAATGCCGGTTGCCTTGAGATCTTCACTTGTTACACCATCAACGGTAATTGTCAAAGACTCAAGGCTCGGTCCAGTTTCTTCTGTGTCATCAACTGTAGCTGTAATTGTAAGCGGAACAGCAGCAGTTAACAGATTATAACCTTCCGGAGCTTTAATCTCTTCGAGTTCATAGGTTCCAGCGTCAAGGCCATAGACTTCAAACTGTCCATCAGCGCCAGAAACAAGAACACCTGTGTTGCCAGTTGTAGGAGCAGTATCAAGTTTAGTCGGTTTTGTATCAAGCCATCCAGTCAGCTTCTTTGTCTCAGCATCAATCTGAGCATATTTGCCATTATGATCGCCACTTGTCGCCTTCAGTACAAACTGAGCATCCTTAAGAGTAGTAGTAGTATCATCACCATCAATCTTTGTAGGATTCAGATCATAAGTGAATACAAGGTTTTCATCCTCAGGAGTTTCAGATGTAGTGGGAGTTCCACTGCCAGTCTGGTTCGGGTTGTTGGAATACTCAAGAGAACCTGTGTTGCTGTTGCCTGTTGCACCGATTTCAGCATCTGCAGTGATTGTAGCTGTGTAGGTAACAATAATCTTGTTATCTTTAGTGATATTTGTATTGCTCTTCAGATCATTACATGTGAGAGTAAAGGTTGTCTCAGCAGAGCCATCGGTATCAGCTGTGAGAGAATTTGTAAATAGGGATGTAATATCTGTTCCAGTTGCTGTATCAAGAGTTACCTTAAAGCTTTCGAAATCAATTGCCTGACCTTTGGAAATCGTATCATGGAACACATATTTATAAGTCTCATAGTCAGCATAGTTGGCCGGAAGAGTACCTGTCAGAGTATACTGTACTGTATCCCCAATGTTAACATCAGCTGCCTCAACTTCAACTGCTGTTTCATTAACTTTTGTGATATCCTTGTCAAGTGAAGGAACATCATACTTCTTTTCGATTGTCAGTCCACCATCTTTATTGGTGATCTGAAGAAGGGCAGAGTTGTATGCATCGTTGTCATCAAGAGGATCAGATGTGTCTACAAACAGATAATAACCAGGATCAAGTGTGATGGTTGCTGCATCTGCAGCCAAAGGTATTCCAGATCCAGTCTTATTCGCATTGGCAACATTTGCAAAAGCCTTTGCGAAATCAGAATTATCAGCATATTCGCCAAGAACCTCAGCTACAGCCAGCGCGGTCTCACAGTCAGCAAATGCATTAGCTACAGGATCGCCAACGTTAAAACGTGAATCTGCCTGTAATGCGGCCAGAAATGCTGTACCATTGATCCCAGAACCCCATTCAATGTCACCGAGCTTCGTGTCACCAGCGGTTTCTGTCTGGGTACCGCTGAAAATCTGATATGCTGCATAAGGGTGATCAGTGTTGTTTGTAACTGTCTCAGCCATTGCTGGAATAGTCATCGCCAGCACCATGACCATGGCAATTACCAGAGCCATAATTTTCTTAAAATGTTTCATACTTCTTCCTTTCTCGGGAGGTATCACCATCCCATGTTTCTGCTGCAGGGGAATAATATTGTCAACATCAAGATGCAATCCCCCATATTCAACAGTTCAAGTAAGCTTGTTTATTCCCGTCTGTGAAAACCCGGAAATATACATGGAAGGGAAGCCTTCCGATTCAAGTGGTTTAATGTTTCTTTTATCTTATATCAGTTACATCTGCTCTGTGCTCTTCATTAACGCAGTCGTCTGTCTGTCACTGGACAGTACAGGGTACATGGGTTCAGAAGCCGGAGCTGAACTGATAAAGATATCTGTTTAAGTATGCAGGTTTACGAGTTGCATTTTTCTTATTCCTATCCGGACACAAGGTCTGTCATTCTTTCGTCACGGGACGATGCAGTCCGATCATAGATGGAATCGGCTCACGGAAGGTTTCTTTTCTTCGCCAGCTTCGCGAATGAGGAAGTACCTTCTGTGCTGTCCCGGCGTTTTTCAATACATCCCTCTTCTCTTCTGTGCCTGTGTACACGGGCTGTAATATGCAGCCGCATCTGATTCGGGACGTGGATCCGAATCCCGCTTGT
>CACYDC010000171.1 GCA_902773025.1 uncultured Ruminococcus sp. | reverse complement strand
TAATTCCCCTGCAACCAGTAGGGGATTACACGCATTCGTTACTTAAGCTATAATGGAAGCAGTAATTGGACTGACGTATCACCCCTTTTACTCTTGACTTTTATTTGCAGGTCTTAATCAATGTAAAATACTCTGTCTGCCTTTCTTTCAGGTGTTCCCGGAAGCTCTCCCTCCGGATATCCGAGTGCGCAATGTCCTATTCCTTCCCATTCACCTTCAAAACCAAGCGATGATATTATTTTACGGCCCTGATCTGTTTCAAATTCTTCCTTAGCCCTGTGTATCCAGCAGCTGCCAAGTCCCAGACTATGAGCCGCAAGCATAAGGTTTCCCATTACAAGACTGCCGTCATAGAGATATGTCGTGCGGCTCTTATCGGCAAGAACGATAAGCATTGCCGGCGCGCCGTAAAACGGATCAAAACCCTCATCCCAGCCGCCTATTTTACGGTTCATTTCCGAGATCTCATCACGTTTTGCACGATCTGTTACAGCGATTATCCTTACTCCCTGAAAATTTCTTCCGCTTGCGGCATACAGTCCTGCTTCTATTATTTCGTCAATCACTTTTCTTTCAGGCATATCCGGTCTGAATTTCCTTACACTTCTCCTGTTTTTCATTGCTTCTATAATGCTGTTCATAAAAACATCTCCTTATTTTTCATAATATATTTTAATCGTTTTTTATTTCCTTTACAGTTTTTTTCAACAATTCTTCCCTGTCATTTCCATATATATCCAATCCTTCTGCTTTTACATATCGGAATGTTTTCACTCCAAAAAATCCGGAAAACACCTCTTTTATATAGTCAAAACCAAAATTACGCTCAGGAATATACCCTCCTGCCGTTGTAACATAGACAAGTTCCTTTGCCCTGCAATGACTTACAGGTATCCCTTCGTCAGAATAACTGAATGTTACATTCATTGCGCATATTAGTTCTATATATATTTTAAGCAAAGACGGAAATGACAGATCCCAATATGGCGCCGCTATAACTATGCGTTCTGCTTTTGCAAGCTGTTTTGCAAACCTGAATATATCGTCGGAGAATTCTCCTTTTTCGGTCAGTTCATTTCTCAGTTCAAGCCTTTCCCTATCGAGCGGAATAAGTTTTTCGTTTTGCAGTTCCACAGTCTGTACTTCATCATCATATTTTTTCAATACTTCCTGTGCAAGGAAGAGTGTTCCTGATTCTTTCCTTACGCATGCATTTACAAATAAAATCATTTATATTCCCTCCCGCGCAGTATTTATTTCAATAATACAGAACATTAATTAGTTCAGCGCATATAATGATAAAAAATGTAAAGCGGTGATTCAATGATCGTTATGCTTGATATCAATGATAAAAGACGCTTCTGCTTCTCCCTGTTCAAAAAAGACAGGATCATTACTCACACTGCCTCACAAGATGATATTTCTGTAATGAATATTAAATACACCCGTTATCATAAAGCGATCAACATGAAAAAAATTGAAGCTCTATGTTCCGGGTCAACTGATACTTTGCTTTGTCATGAAGGTATTATTCCCGATAAAGCACGTCTTATGAGATTTTGCGACAACACCCTCAGTATAAAGCTGATGGAAAACTTTATATTCAGTATTCTTTCGGAGTTCGATCCCGATAATCTGCGTATTTGTGTCTGCGACCCGTCCGCACAGTTCTATGAGCTTACCGAAAAGCTGTTTTCATACAGCCGCAGCATAACTGTAGCTACTGAAATGCAGCATTTTTACAGCTGCCGCGCTGATGAAATTGCGGCATCATTCGGCGGTCAGCTCACAATGGCCGATAATGCGTCAATGCTTCCGGCATGTGATATCCTGATACATCCGGGAATAGTCACTTCTGCTCTTCCCGAACACAAGTTTGTTTTTACCGCATATCCGCCAATGACAAAAACTGCCAATAATGTGATTTACAAATATCTTATTTCTGTTCCTGAGAGTTATCGAAAAATCATTCCCGAAAATGCTGACATTAATTATTTCTTGTGCGCCCTGTATTCTATTTGCGGCAAAACCGAGCTGGGGCTTATTACTCCGGAAAAGTGTCTTTCTGTCAGCGGGGCACTATCAAAGAACTATATCGTTAATAAGCTGTCAGAATCAAGTCAATAATGCCGTATTAAGCATACACTCCGAAAGAAGCTCGTCGTTTCCGCAAAATGTGATTTTTCCGTTGTAGCTGAATTCAAGTCCGGAAGGACAAACCGCATGATCTGACGACTTGAGCATTGGAATATCGAATTCGCTGTCGCCTGCCGCAATCACCATATTTTCTCCGAGAAAAGCTTTCAGCCTTTGCACTGCTGTACCCTTATTAAGTCCATTTGGTACAGCGTAAACCTTCATGCCGTTAGTAAACACCTCTGCCTTATCCGGATCAAGCTGCTCACGCAGTCTTTGCGCGGTCTGAGCGGGGGTATTGCTTTTAGTGAATACAAAAAGCTCACGGATAAAGCGTATCTCAAAGCATACATCAAGGTCTTTTTCAAGCAAACGAACTGCCTTTTTCAATTCGGGAATACTGTCGGCGATCCGGTCTGTTGACTCTTTGTACCATTGAATATCCTCCTCACCGTTTCTGAGCATAACTCCGCCATTGCAGACTAATGCATACGGAAAATCTCCGATTCCGAGGTCTATACGTTTATACTGTTCGACTGTACGTGTTGTAACAGGAACGATCAACATTTTATTTTTCACTTTTTTAAGCAGCTCATACGTTTTATTTGTAATAAACGATATTTCTCTGCCGTTGTAAAGCTCCACACAGCGTTTGACAGAGCCTATATCTCGTTTATAAGAAAAAATCAGTGTGTTATCAAGATCTGTCGTTAATATCATATTAAGAAATACCCCTTATTACAAATAAATCAAAAAGCCGGAAATTTTATTTTCCGGCCCTTGATCTGATATTAATAACTGTAAATTAAGGCAATACCGCACAGAGATTGTGCGTCAGATTTCGAGCATAATTTTTCGTCAGATTGACAAAATTGACGCAGGAATACTGTC
>CACYDC010000170.1 GCA_902773025.1 uncultured Ruminococcus sp. | reverse complement strand
TGAAACCTTTTTTGCTCTGCTTAGCGAGCATTTTCTGCTGGAGTGTCATGATAGATTACCTCTTTCTTAATATAAATTTTTTTACTCGAACTCAGCACCCTGAAGGGGAAGGTGCTGTGTTCTTTGTTGAATATATATTAACTCTTTATGAACAAAATGTCAATACCTTTTTTACAAAAAATTAAATTTTTTTCGTAAAACAAAAGACATATTTTTTATGCACATTGCACAAAGCAGCTCAATAATTTGCCTTTTTTGCACGCAAAAAATCATTTTTTACATCAAAACTTGAATTCTTTTGTTTATTATTGCTAAAATAAACCTGTAAAAAATTATGAACGAAATTATTTTTTGTTCATGTTTTGTTCATTTTTTTAATTATTATTTTAAAATCTTTTGAATAAAGATCGATTATAATTCTATTTTAGTATTATATGCTTATAAAATAGGGAGAAATCGCGAACACGACACCGGTGGTGTGCCGGTTAGCTTTTGCAAATCAAAAGCTTTAAATGGTAGTGTGGCAGGGACCCCCGGCGAGGATCCCTGAACCCCCTGCGCTTTTTGGAGTAAAAAGATTTAGCACTCTGCGGAGTGCGACCAAAGGCTCTGCCTTTGGATTATGAGGCCTTTGAAAAGGCCGGCGAAACATTGTAACTGTCGTCTTACAATTGTATTACGCTGTTCACGAAGCACCGCGGGAGCAACTTAATTACGCTTACCACGCAGCGAACGCAGTGAGCGGAATCGCGAACACGACTGCCCGGGCACCGGGCCGGCCGAAAAGTTATTGTAATTTCAGTTAATATGGTGTATAATATCATCGTATTAAATATGACTGCATAGAATAAAATAACTTTATATAGGTTTATATAGGTTGTTTTGATTTGCAGACGATTACTACTATGTTATAACGCTGCGGAGGAATAAAAATGTTAAAAAAGGGCGAGCTTGTTTCTTTCAGACCTGATATTAAGGTCGTAGACTGTACGATAAGAGATGGCGGTCTGGTAAATAATTTTGAGTTTACAGACGAATTTGTAAGAGAGCTTTATAAAACCAACATCAAGGCCGGTGTTGATTATATGGAGTTTGGCTATAGAGCCGATAAGGATCTGTTTGACGAAAGTAAATTCGGTAAATGGAAATTCTGTACCGATGATGATATTCGTTCAATTGTTGGTGATAATGAAGCCGGATTGAAAATATCAGTTATGGCTGACGTGGGCAGAACAAATTTCAAAAGAGATATCTGCCCGAAAAATGAAAGTCCTGTTGATATGATCAGAGTGGCAACCTATATCCATACGATACCTTCTGCTTTAGAGATCGTTGAATACTGCAATAAACTTGGATATGAAACAACTGTAAATATTATGGCTGTTTCTAAATCCAACGACAATGACCTTTCCGATGCTTTGGAAATAATCGGACAAAGCTGCGTTGACAGTATATATATTGTAGATAGCTACGGTTCTCTCTATCCGGAACAAATGAGAAGACTTGCGGCAAAATATCTTGAATGCGGCGAAAAGTATAATAAAATTATCGGTATCCATGCGCATAATAATCAGCAGCTTGCTTTTGCAAATACTATCGAAGCGCTTACTATGGGTGTCAGCTACCTTGATTCAACAGTAAGCAGTCTCGGCAGAGGAGCAGGGAACTGCCCGACAGAGCTGCTTCTGGGCTTTCTGAAAAACCCGAAATATCATATAACCCCTGTTCTTAAGTTTATAGAGCATGAAATAATTAAACTCAAAGAGGAGGGAGTTGTTTGGGGATATGATATCCCATACCTTCTCACAGGTAGACTAAATCAGCACCCCCGTGACGCTATCCGGTTTATGGCAGATAAGCGTACTGATTATGCAGCATTTTATCAGTATCTCTATGATAAGGATTCGTTCTGATAATCGTAAAATTCTGAACTATATATTGGAACCATGATTAATATTCTTTCCGGAAGGGAGCAGTTTTATGACACTTGAAAAGCTTCTCACAAGATTAAACTATACCGTTGTTCAGGGCAGTATAAATACAGAAATATCCGATGTGATATATGATTCTAGAAAAGTAATAAAAGACTGCGTATTTGTGTGTCTGATAGGATCGGCTGTGGACAGTCATAAATTTGCGCAGGAAGCAGTTGATAAGGGCGCGGCGGCTGTAATAATAAGCCGGGATATACCGGTAAACGGCGCAGCAGTAATAAAAGTGGATGATACAAGAAAAGCGCTCGCATTCATGTCGGCAGAATATTTCGGCAACCCTGCCGATACGCTGAAAACGATCGGTATTACCGGTACAAAGGGTAAAACGACTACCGCTTCAATGATACACTCTATTCTTGAAAAAGGCGGAATAAAAACGGGTATCATCGGTACACTCGGAATTATTATCGGGGATAAACATATTAAGACAGCAAATACAACTCCTGAATCCTATGAAATACAGCGCGCAATGCGTCAGATGATAGATGAGGGCTGTAAATGCTGCGTTATGGAAGCATCTTCTCTCGGTATCAAATGGCACAGAACGGACGGATTTATTTTTGATTATGGTATCTTTACCAATTTCTCACGCGATCATATAGGCGGTGCGGAACATCCTACAATGGAAGATTATCTGCATTGTAAATCCCTTTTGTTCAGACAGTGTACGACCGGAATTGTTAATATTGATGACGATGCATATCAGAAAATGCTTGCCGACCATACCTGTAAGGTCGAAACCTATGGCTGCGGCGATACGGCTGAACTCAGAGCAAAGGATGCAAAGCTTCTGTCACGTCCGGGATATCTTGGTGTGCATTTTACTCTTGAAGGAAGACTGAACTGCGGAATAGATGTGGCAATTCCGGGAATGTTTACGGTTCATAATGCGCTGGCAGCTATTGCTGTTTGTCTGCATTTCGGAGTGACACAGCAGCAGATATTCGAAGGATTGAATGAGGTAAAGGTCAAGGGAAGAGTAGAAAGTGTTAACGTGCCGGGTAATTATACACTCTTGATAGATTATGCTCATAATGCTGTAAGTATGGAAAATATACTGACAACACTCAGGGAGTATTCTCCAAACAGACTGATAACGCTTTTCGGAGCAGGCGGAAACCGTCCGCGTGACAGACGTTTTGAAATGGGCGAAATATCCGGGAGGCTGTCTGATTTGTCTGTAGTAACAGAGGATAATTCCCGATTCGAGGATGTTAACGACATAATAGCAGATATAAAGGTCGGTCTGGAAAAAACGGACGGAAAATATATTGCAATTCCTGACAGAACGGATGCTATACGTTATTGTATAGAAAATGCTCAGGATGGTGATATTATTGTTCTTGCCGGAAAAGGCCATGAGGATTATCAGGATAAAAACGGCAAGAAAACACACTATGATGAGCGTGAGGTAATTGCCGGGATACTTGGTGAAATGTAATATCTGGTATCAGGCTGCAAAAAATTACTTTAAAGGCGGAAAAAACATGAAATCATTAACTGTTCAGAAAATTGCTGATATCGTCGGCGGAACACTTCTCTGCGGCGATCCTGAAACCACAATTAATAATGTTCAATATGACAGCAGAAGTGTTACCGAAGGATCGCTGTTTGTACCGATTGTCGGTGAAAAGGTTGATGCTCATAAATTTATACCTCAGTGCCTTCAGACCGGAGCTGCGGTTTTTACTAAATATGATGCCCCTGAAAATGCAGAAAAACCTTATATAAAGGTAGATGATACACTGTCTGCGATGCAAAGGCTTGCTGCGTGGTACAGACAGCAGTTTCCTTCACTTCATTTTATAGGAGTGACCGGAAGCGTCGGAAAAACAAGTACCAAAGAAATGATCGCTGCGGCGCTTTCAGGCGGATTTAATGTAATGAAAACTCAGGGGAATAAAAACAGTCAGATTGGTATGCCATGTACTATGTTTGATATTCAAGAGGAAAATGAAGCTGCCGTTATAGAGATGGGAATGTCAGAATTCGGAGAGATGGATAAGCTGTGCGACATTGCGCGTCCCGATATGGCGGTTATGACAAATATAGGTAAGGCTCATATCGAAAACCTTGGTTCGCAGGAAAATATTCTTTCGGAGAAATTTAAAATAACCAAGCATTTTACAGATAAGGATGTGCTGTTCATTAATGGTGACGATCCGCTGCTTTGCAGTCTTTACGGAAAACAAAAATTCCGCATAGTAAGCTTTGGTATCGGAAACGGTTGTGATTTCCGCGCCGAAAATATTGCGGCCGAGGGTTTCAGTACAAGCTTTGATTGCGTGAATAACGGTGAATCAAGGGAATTTGTGATCCCTGCGCTTGGCGAACACAGTGTCAGGAATGCGCTTGCGGCAATCGCTGTATGCAGAACGCTAGGACTTGACGATCAGCAGATGCAGTCAGGCTTGTCTGTTTATAAAAATGCCCCAATGCGTCAGCAGATATATTCTTTTGAGGAATTCACGCTTATTGATGACAGCTATAATGCGAGTCCTGAGGCGACAAAGGTATCGATAGATGTTTTGCAAAGTATTTCCAAAGGAAAAAGTATTGCCGTACTTGCTGATATGCTGGAGCTTGGAGATCATGCCGCTGATGAACATTACGGCGTAGGACAGCATATTGCAGAAAAAAATATTGATTGCCTGATTACTGTAGGTCCGTTATCTGAAAATACTGCAATGGGTGCGATAGAGAACGGTTGCAGACATGTTTTCAGTACAGATACAAACGTACAGGCCTACGAAAAGCTTTGTACATTAATAGAAAAAAACAGCGTGATTCTTGTCAAAGGTTCAAGAGGTATGCATACAGACGAGATTGTAAAAATGCTGAAACAGAATTACAAATAAAGCTTACCCCATGGTGTCGTGTTTACCGATACCATGGGGTTTTTGTAAGGTTTGAAAAAGTGTAAAATAGATAAATCAGATTCGGGGAGATTAAGCCCTGACTATATATTGGTTAAAGTGAGAATATCATCCGGGGTGTTGACAATATGATCTGCCCCGGATTCAATAAGCTCGCTGACGGGACGAAACCCCCAGCTTACTCCGATTTTCCGGATCTGTGCATTTGACGCAGTCTGCATATCTATGTTGCTGTCGCCGATATAAAGACATTCTTTTGAAGAAAATCCAAGCTGAGATATTATCGCCAGAACTGATGACGGATCAGGCTTTCTTGGATAGTTCTCTTTTTTTCCCCATACGGCCGAAAATTTGCGTCCGGGAAACAATCTGCGGATTATTTCAACAGTAAAATTATCAGGCTTATTGGACAGTACACTGTATTTGATACATGCTTCATCAAGCTTATCAAGCATATTTTCGATTCCGTCATATGGACGGGTCTGATCGACAAAGTGTACATTATAATAGTCATTAAAATCTGATAGTATTTTGTTTTTGATTTCGCTGTCTGTGCCCGTCGGAACGACCATTGCGCGGTCGGCGAGGACAGAAATACCGCAGCCGACCATGAATCTGTATTTTTCCCTGTCGTGGGTGGGGAATCCGTTGTTTTTCAAGGCGTAATTCATAGCATCGGCAAGGTCGTAAAGAGAGTCTATCAATGTACCGTCAAGATCAAAAATACATAGCTTAGTTTTCATTAATGTTTCTTATCCTTTTTTAATTTAATCAGAGATTTTTTTTCTTCAAGTCTTGGAGTTTTTTCTCCGTCTTGAAGTCTTGTACTGTCGTTAACAGTTTCGGAGAGATGAGGTGATGGCTTTTTGTTCCTTATTATAAGGATCAGTGCTATTGCGACGAGTATCATTATCACTGAAACAGCGCAGAACACTATAATATCAGAAACGTTAGCTACTGAAACATCGGTTTTTATTATGCCCTTTGATCCTCCCAGTTCGATCGAATACTGTCCGTCCTTGTTCATTTCGGCATATGCAGGATCGGATTCAGCGTCCTTAGTAAGACTGAGATACTTTGTATTGTCGCCGTTTCTGGGGATAACTGTATAACTGAGGGGTGTTTCGAGATTTTTACCGACAAGAATTGAGGACAGATCAACCGTATCTTCAATGTGTTTGGTTGTTCTCAGGGTCATTGCCGGAACGCTTGAAGAAAATGTAATGAGATTATCATCACCGAAAATATCGGTTATTTTAGAATTGAGTTCGGCAGGAGTTCCACTGAAGGTCACCTTACATATTGCCATATTATCCGCAGAGCTTTCCTCTGTCGGGATATTTCTGTTTCTGAAATATGATGCGGTATAGTTGGAAGCTTCAATACCGCCCTGGGTAATATCGTAGTAAAATATGAAAGATTTCTGCAATTGATCATTATCGAGCGGGGTGAGAGATATATTTATTTTTTCCGGAGTATATTGTTTTCCGTCGTTTATGCTCAGTGTAATATTAGCCGAGCGTTCAGAAATACCCACGACCTTACCGGGGTTATTATCGTTTGTAAGCGTGTCGGCATTTACCCATTTGAAATCGCGGTATATACGGCAGTTATCAAGCTCGGCGCCCGAGGACACGGTGTATATGTATTCCAGAGGAACATCTGTATTATTTTCGCTGACATAGTTGGAAAGATCAATTGTTTCGGTAAACGAATTCTGATATGAAAGCGGGTTATTGCCGGAAGATTTATCGGTATATTCGGCATCGCCGTAGACTGAGGACAGCAGGCGGTTAGTATAGCCTTCGAGCTGTTTGAGTGTAAGGTTAGTAAAAGCAACGGTATATTTGTATTCGCCCTTATCGAGACTCCAGTCTGCTTCAGCTGTAGGATCGGTTATACCTTTGAAATAATCTGTTGCCTTATTGCCTATTGAATCGAACGCTGCCTGAGAGATCGTAAAAACAATTGTACGGTCAAAAAGCTTTGTTTTGTTGACGGTATTTATTTTTATATTCTTAATAGGTGTACCGGAGAGACTTTTAACATTTATTGCCGGGATGGTGTTAATAGTTTCGTTATTATATGTAACGGTTGTAGTGCTTTCTTCGCTTGGTATATCGAAATCCGATATTTGTTCGGCATGGGCTGCTGTCTGTATCCATTCGGCGAGCTGACAGCTCTGGAAGGACTCCTCGATCCGCCAGCCGGTTGCGAGCGCGTTGTCGGGTTTAGCGAAGGTTATGCCGGGTTTTGAACCGAGGATATCGGTAAGCTTGGAATTATAGTCCGAAAATGAGCTGAACGAGAGTACGAATGTATACGCTACTTTACCGGAAGAGGTATCAAGCTTATATGTCATAGATTTAGGGCAGTTATCGGAGATAATTCTTTCGAGCGTTTCGGCTGTAGATGAGCCGGGGGAGATGGATGACGGATATGTTACCGTAAAAGTTCTGCTGCCGGAAAAAGATGATGAAACGGACAGGGAGGTTTTATAGTCGATTTTTTCCGGTTCAGAAGGCTTACAGGAGCACAGCAGACACAAAGCCAGCGAGCATAGCGCAAGCAAAGCAAGCCTATATGAAAAGTTCAGAGTTTTTTTCAATTTGATCACTCCAATACTGGAAAATTATATCAGTATTATTTTACTATTTTTATATTATAATGTAAAGACTTTTTTTCCGGCCCGGTGCCCGCCGGCGTGCCGCCGGTGTCGATTCGCGTAGCCGTTCGCTACGCTCACTACAATATAGCGTAATTAGCTTGCTTTCGCGATGCTGAGTGAATAGCGTAATACATAGTAAGACGACAGTTATAAAGTTTCGCAGGCCTTTTCAAAGGCCGCGGATTCCAAAGGCGGGGCCTTTGGTCGCACTCCGCAGAGTGCGAAACCTCCTTACTCCAAAAAGCGCAGGGGGTTCAGGGACCCTCGCCGGGGGTCCCTGCTGTACTATCATTTAAGGCTTTTGCAGCTGCAAAAGCCTACAGAACGGTGCTTAAGTATGGCGTAACGATGATAAAATACCCTTATTGCATACTATAGTGATGAATACATTGAATTTGTTAATATTTGGTTAAATTTAATAGTAATAGATTGTGAATATTTAAATAAATAGTATTATTGTGCTAAAAAGGAGTTGACATTCGAATGAAAAGGTGTTATATTAGACATATCATTAATTATATTCAAAAAAGTGCATTTTATTTTAGAATTTATATACATAATTAATACGTGATTTTTGACATCTCTTTGATTTGGAGGGGACTGGTATGGTTTCGACTATTATAAAGAAAAGGTTCAAAGCCGCCACAGCAGCATTGCTTGTGCTGCTGCTTGTTTTCAGCCTGTTACCGGGTGGCTTGTTCGATTTCGGAAAGGACAACGAGGTTGAAGCGGCGATAACAGATAATATAATATATTTTGATACGTATCGTGGTGCGGGTGAAAGTGAGTGGAGCGGTTGGATGAATAACGGTCCGGTATACATTTATGCATGGAGTAGCTCTGGCAATAATTTAGTAAATGGTCTGGCACCTCAAATGACAGAAACAGATTTGTCTTCGGAAGGTGGCAGTGGTTATAAAGTGTTTAGCTATGATGTATCAGGTTATACTAGTGTCAGATTTTTAAGTAGTAGGTCTAATGCTGACAAAAGTGGT
>CACYDC010000169.1 GCA_902773025.1 uncultured Ruminococcus sp. | reverse complement strand
TTTACCGATCCTGCTAAGAAGGATGTTCCGGATGACGAAATATCTTACGCTGTATTTCCGGAAGTTGAAGAGCCTGAAGATGATGCCCTTTATATTGGTCAGGCAGATTTTACTATTAATGATAAAACTGAAAAATTACCCGAAAAGCCTGAAATTCAACCGAAAAAAGAATTTGTAATGTCTGAAAGATATGTTAATCCTCCGGCAAAAAAAAGAAGAATATTTGCGGCCGCCGCAATTGCTGCGCTTGCTTTGGCGATTTGCTCCGGAGTGATTATTTCACTCAGTATCAACCGCAGAAGTCATGATACTGCTGATAAGGATAGTTCCGTTGAAACTGTAGAATCGGCTTTTGAAAATAATATTATACCTGACATTAATATCTGCGTTACAAGAACAGAGTATAACAAATGTTATCTTGAACTGGAAAGCAGCTGTGAGGACCCGTTTGTTGCTGTAATTGAGGACTGCGAATATACTGAATTGATGTCATCGCCGTTTTATTATTACGTGTTTATGAAAGATGGAAAGGGAAGCTGTCTGCTTACCACCGATTCAGATGATTCTGATTATGAAAATAAATTTGCTGTCGCCGGTTATCTTGAAGGACAAGAAATTACTGATTCCGATATCACCAATATCAGTCATGATATAGATCTTAAGAACAATAAGGATGTATATCATACCTCGGCAGATATCAGGTCATATCTGACTATAGATAACTATGACAACGGACTGCTTTATTACGAGCTGCCTGTCATGGAAAGCAGACGCAGTGATACCGGAGGTTTTATTCCAATACATAACGGCAAAGGCGTTTCATATGATTATGTGTACGATCTGGATTATGGCACTAAAAGTATTAATATCAAGATGGATCCTGTATTTTTTATTCCGTGTGAGGAACTTGACAAAACTGATTATAGTATTCTATCAGAATTTACAGTTGATAAGGCTGCTGTTGATACCGAAAGCAGTACCAATGAATATGACGCATTTGTATTCAGCGGAACAATAGAAACTCTGGATGAGTTTTATTCTGACGGCATAGTGTTATATAATTATAATATTAATATTAATAGTATGGATCTATCGGATAAAACGGGCTTTGCAGCTGTGACAAACAACAGCAGTGATATTAAAGTAAAATATGCATTTCCTAAAAGTGACAACATCAGTATGGACAGCAATGATCTGCAAATCGACTTTTTCGGTTTTATAAAGCTGAATAAAATACCGTAATTAAGAATATAACCGCAAAGATTTTTTGATTTGTGACCGTTTTATCATCAATAATCAAGGAGGGATAATAAAGTGTCAGCAATTAACTGTCCCCAATGCGGCAGAGTGATTTCCGATAAGGATAAAAAATGCAAAAAATGCCGTTTTCCTATAAGAGCGTTCACAGACGGCAGAACCGGCGATGATGTAATTGATCATACTATGCCCGAAGAACTTATGACAGCCTTAAGCTCAGACATGATCGTGACTGCAAAGACTAAAAAAGGAAAGCTGAGAAAAATACCAAAATCAATTATTATTATAATTGTATTGCTTATGATCATATCTTGCGCCGGTATAATACTGCTGCGTCCTGAACTTTTTTTCAGAGGAAACGAAATAATAGATGCCAATGTTGAAAGTATTACCATTAGCAGGACAATGAAACTTAACGGAAAATATACAAATTTTCTCAGATCAGATGAAAATAAACCGTTTGCCGCAGTATTTCATGATAAAAAAAAGGATAATGAAGACAGTACTGTTTATGTATATATGAATAAAGGCAAAGGGGAGCTTAAAACAGAATCTGCTGACGAGGATAATTTAAAAGATCCGTTAAGCAGGTATGAATTCGAGGGCTATTGCAGAGGATATGAAGTTAATGAAGATGCTTTTTCAGAAATAAATGTATCTCTGCATAATGATCAGAAAGACAAAAGCAGTCCGGTATACCGGGTGACTATTGTCAGCGTAAAAATGAATGAAAAGCTTAACGGTATATTTTTATACCGTATAGAATATCGCGATGGAGAGTATAAAGAGAATGATCTGTCTATGGAAATATGTGACGGAGAAGGACAGGATTATGAAATAAATAACCATTTATATAAAAAGTATGGCAGGGAAGATATCAAAGTAATTCCGCTTTTCTTTATACCCGCCGAAAAAAATAATAATTATTCCATAAATAATATCAACGCTGAAAGGCTTGATGATTATTCCTTGGAACAGATAAGCAATAAAGCATACTATTATTTAAATATCAACAGCAAATCAAATAACCCTGATAATACAGGTATGATCTATGCGGTCAACGGTAATATTCAATCGCATGAAGCTGATAATTGTAAATTTATTTACAGATATAATATTATACCGGGTAAACAAGAAATAGGTTATGCAAAATCCGGTTTCGGGAGCTGTAATATTGAAAACGGAAATTCAAAAATTTATAATACGGAATGTCTTGAAATAAGCAATGATGATGTTAATGCAAATATAACTGTATACGGAAGTATCAATGTTATTCCTTCAGACATTAAAAGATCATAGTCATAAATACACACACAAACGATTTTCTGAAACAAAAAAACAATGATCGGGCTGAATAGATATGCCCGACCATTGTTTTTTATTTTACGCATGAATAAACAAATCTGTCACTTTACGTTTATTGTAAACTGCTTGGATACAACTGTACCTGCTGAATCCTTGACTTTGATCATTACCTCATATTTTACCTTTGTACCAGGAGTCAGGGTTGCAGTTGTTTCTGTGCCGAATTCTGTACCCTTTACCTTCCAATCTGTATCGCCGCTCTTGCGGAAATAGAATGCATATGTATAGGGTCCTTTACCTCCGCTTGCTGCGCCTGTAAGTGTTACGGTTTTTCCGTAAGTAATGCTTGTCGAGCTTACAGTGGATTTGTTTGTAAGCGGTTCTGATACCTTGATAGTAAAGTTCTTTTCTGCTGTTTTACCGGAAGCATCCTTTACAACGATCTTTACTTCATAATTT
>CACYDC010000168.1 GCA_902773025.1 uncultured Ruminococcus sp. | reverse complement strand
CTGTCCGAGCCTCCGCAAAGATAAAGCATTGCCTCTGCGAGAGATGTTTTACCCGAACCGCTATGCCCTGCTATTGCAATATTCATCATATTTTTTGCGCTGTACTGTTTCATTGGTTAAAATTCCTCCTTTGTTATATATAATAAAATTAATTACCCTATATCCGAAATTTTAATCACTATAGCCAATTATATACCATTATTCCCATAATTACAATAGTTTTTTTAATATTAATATAAACTTTTTAAAAACATTTATCCAAACTTCATTTTAATTCCAAAAATCACTTACTCCTGCAATTCATCAATTAATCTGCAAATAAAACATATGTTATCGGCTGCAATATATCAGCAGTAACAGTATCAGATAAAAAAATGGTCTGTGATAGTAAAAATTATACCTTTTCAGGTCAACTATTTATGTTTTTTAAAGGGCTTTTGAAAGGCAGCTTCAGTCATAAATTGTAAATGAATATACAGCGCGTTCTGCTAACTGACAATGATGACGCAGTTTCCTTTCAGAAAAATATTTTAAGGAGAATCAATATGAACAAAATAGTAAAATTAGGAATGACATTCGATACGGCAAATGCTCCTTCATTCGGCAGCATTGAGGAAAACCCGGATTATCCCGGAGAATATACGCTTTTAGCAGCAGATATTTCAAAGCTCAACTCACTTCTGACTAAAAGCGCGCTTTCAGCTTATCTTGCCAATGACAGTGAATTTGCTGTAAAGCCCGGCGCAAATGCAATTGTTGCAGACGAACCTGCTGTATGGCGTTATCACGGAAAATCCGACCGATGGTATGAGGTGATATCCAATGATTGATTGGGATATCGTAAAATCAATAGACCCTCTTTTTAAATATCATAAACCGGCTGCTTGTGAAATAAGCAGCACATTGCCCGTCAAATTCAGTGCCGAGGGTAAGAAGCTCCATAATTATACCATATACGGCAGTTCAGCCGTTGTTAACGGAGAAACTAAGGGTGTCGGCGACAAAACAGCTAATCTGTTTGATATTAGTTCCATTATAAAATCTGATAACTATGTCAGAAATGACAACGGAGAAGAAACCTATTCTCAGGCAAGCGGATATCTTCTTAACAAAATAAGCGTTTCGCCTTCAACGGTTTACACCATTTCAGGTTTTTCCTCTTCAAATAACGGCACAGGTGTTTACCGTATTTATATGTATGACAGTAATATGCAATGGATAAGACGCACAGAACAGTTTACGGCATCTGCAAACAACTCTTATACATTTACTGCTGATGCAAATGCATATTACATAAGTATACAATATACCATAGACGAGTTTTCTCCTGAAACTATCCAGCTTATTCAAGGAAGCAGCGCTCCGGCCGTATATGAACATTATGGTTATAAAATACCGGTAACAATATCCGGAAAAAATCTTTTTAATGCTTCAGGCACATACAACGTCAATGCATCTATTGGTGTAAATGACGGTGTCTTTCCCTTTTCAACAGGCGGAAACAGATATACTGTTTTCTTTTCTGTAAAACCGGATACTTCCTATACGTTTTCATGCTCCGCTCCGGGCGACAGATTATGCATTGTTGAATACAACAGTGTTATCGACCCACAGAATTATTCCCTGCAAAATACCCTATCACCTGACAGGACAATTCTGCTTTCCTCAAACGGCGCGCAGAGCTATACCTTTTCAACTTCCTCAAATGCAAAATCCGCAGCGATTTATTATTCAAACGAAACATCACCGGCAGATATTCAGATAGAAGAAGATATTCAGTCAACATCTTATGAACAATATATTGAACCTGTAACTGTCAATATTTATCTGGATTCACCGCTTATGCAGAGCCAATATATCAGCTATTTATCAAAAAAAAGATTTCCCGATGAAACGTCTGTTGTTCTTCCTCCTGTTCATACACTTTCCGGAACCAATGTCCTTTCTGTCGGAACAACGGTTCAGCCGTCCGGAATAGTTATCAAGGGAAAATTACGGGAATTATAAGCGCAAAGCCGCAGGCTTGCCTTTGCTTGTCGAAAGCAAAGCCTTTAATTGACCTGTTTGGCAGAGAAAACTATAAGAGCCATATTAATACTGAAATGCCTCAAACAAAGAGCATTTTCATCGGGTAACTATCTGCCAATGAAATTTACAAACGTCTGACGCACAAAATACTTTACCGCATACCAATCAAACGGTATGCGGTATTTTTATACAATATTTGTTTTCTTTTCAGCCTTGATTACTATTATCCGGTATTTTTTCATTTGATACAAAAAACATTATTATAAACACAAGCAAAAGTCCTCCTGTACACACAAGCGAAGATTTTTCCGCAAAAATATTTGTAAAAAATGTGCTGGCCGCTGCACCGATAATAAAGAACAATACTATTCCAAAGAATTTTCCTGCGTTATGCAGCTGTTCCTTATCCTTTGTGACCCGATACTTATCCAGACATTCTGTTGCGCTTCTGAGGTTTCCGGTACACATTGTCGTAGCGCAGGTTATTCCTCGTATTTTACGAAAACTCTGAACCTGCAGCGAGCATACAAATGACACGAGAATATTTGCAATCGTATCGAAATTTACATTATTTATCCTGCCCTGCGGCAGCATACTTACTGCCGCTACAACAATCAGTTCCAGAAGAATTATATATTGTTTCCAGTGGAGTCTGCCTCCGTCAAAATGTCGTCTGACTTTTTCTGAAAGCAATATCCCGAGCATAAAAGCTGCTATTGGCGGCAGATACATTACTGCCCTTGTCCATTCTCCCGACACAACTTTTATCCCCAGCAAAACAATATTTCCGGTTTGCGCATTTGCGAAAACCTCTCCCCTTGCAATGTATGTATATGCATCAAGATATCCTCCCACGATTGCAAGCACTGTTCCTATAAAATACGTTTCAGACATCTGTATTTTTTGTTTTCTCATAATATCCCTCCGACAGCAATCATCATATCATATTTCAAATAATAAATCAATTAAATTGGCCCGGTGCCCGGGCAGTCATATTTGCGATTCCGTTCGCTTCGCTCACTGCGTGGTAAGCGTTTGTGTGTTGTTTATGCGGTTCTTAGTTGACAGCGTAATTACGTTACAACACTGAACAAAGCATACTAAATTATGTAACAACTCATAACAAGTCCCTATAATAGAATTAACACAAGTTTTTTGGG